>DAIMJK010000058.1:0-13190 GCA_036722245.1 Lysobacterales bacterium | reverse complement strand
GGGCGAGAGGCCCAGGGCGCGCACCTGGGCCCGGCGCAGGGCCGTCGCCACGGGCGCCGGCAGGCCCCGCCCGGTCCACGGCATGCGCCGCCCCCCCAGGCCCAATCGTCGCCCCGTCAAGCGCCAGAGGGCCGCGAGCCCGATGCCCACCAGGGTCAGGCCGGCGATCCCGCCTGGGCCGAGGTTGCCGACCTGGGCTGTGTAGCTGACCGGGTCGCCGGCCGTCACGCTGCTCGCGCCTGCCTGGACGTTCAGGCTCAAATCAGCGCCGACTTCGACAACGGTCGTGGTCTCGGTGATATTGGTGTTGTTGTCCGGATTGGTATCGGTGGCGCCGACGAAACTGGCGGTTCCACGCAGCTGGACCGTCTGCGGCGTAGCCGGCATCTGGAACTGCAGATTGAACTGGGTCGAATCCGGAGCGATCAGGCTACTCGCCAGACTGCACTGGATGACCGTACCCGGGCTGCAACTCCAGCCACCGCCGCCGCCGCTTTGAAAGACCATGCCGGCGGTGTAGAAGAAAATCACCTGAACGGAAGTGCCTTCCGTGCCGGGCTGGGGCGCGCTGAAATCCAGATTCGCCTGATAGCTCACCACGCTCCCGACCGGTGCCGGGTCGGGCATGTCGCTGAGGCTCAGCGAAAGGTCCGCGGCCAGCCCCACCGGAGCCGCCGGTGCAGCCGTCGTCTGGGCGGCCAACATACCGCCGACCCAGCTGTCAATGGCATCGTCAGCGACCGCTGGCTGAACCAGCGCAAGCGATAGTGCCAGACTGACGATCCAGTTGACGGCATACAGCCTCAAGCGCCCAGCTCTCATTGCATCGCTCCCCAAAAGGCACAAATTGACGGCGGAAAAGGAACTTACCGCCAAAGTTTCACCTCGTTTGTCATTCCCCGCAAGCCGACTTGCCAGTTTGGCCTCTGATCTGAGCTGCGATGACCACAAATGCCACAAATGCATCTGTCGAACTGACGCTTCACAGCTGAAGAAAACGGCAAGTCCGGGAGGGTGGGGACAGGTGCAGAGCTGAGGACTCAGGCAGAGCCGGTGAGCTTGAACCGGTAGCTGGTCAGAGGTGAACCAGCGGCCAGCCCAGCGCGGGTACTACGCCTTTACCCCACCTCCCGATTCCCGCCTCCCACGTCCTGACTTCTGAATCCCTGGTTGCTGCATCTGTTTCTCTCACATCCGATGCACTGTTGGACCGAGCCAGCCTAGAATGCCTTCGTCCCCCGTCCGGCTCGATCCCATGACCACCCGCCTGCCCCGATTGTTGCTGCTGTGCATGACCGTCCTGCTACTTGCGCACGCCTGCAGCCGCGCACCAGAACCGCCGGCGGCCATCACATCGGCGCCGCCGGCCGACACCTCCTTCGCACTGGTCGCCGCGGCCGGTAGCGGTCGTGGCGACCGGCCCAGCCTGAGTCTGGACTTCAACCGACCGCTGGCGCAAACGCAGGACTTCGGCAAGCTGCTCAGCGTGCTGGACGAGAGCGGTCAGCCGGTCGAAGGCGCCTGGGTGCTGGACGGCAACGACGGTCAGCGACTGCGCTTTCCTTATGTGACCGCCGAGGCGCGCTACCGGATCGTGCTGGAACCGGGTCTGGTCGCCACCGACGGCAGCACGCTGACCGAGCGCATCGAGCGCGAGATCGAGGCGGTACAGATTCCGCCGATGGCAGGCTTCGCCAGCCAGGGCAGTGTCCTGCCGGCGCGCGGGACCGACGGGCTGCCGGTCCTGGCCGTGAATGTGGCGGAGGTCGATGTCGAGTTCTTCCGGGTCGACGACCGGCGACTGTCCCGATTCCTGTCCGAATACGCGCGCCCCGGGCGACGCTGGAACTGGGACCTGCAATCGATCACCGAACTGGCCGATCCGGTCTACGCCCAGCGCTTCCGTCTGAGTTCGGATCCGAACCAGCGCCAGGTGCACCACCTTCCAGTCCAGGACATCAGCGAACTGGCCGGTGCGGGCGTGTACTTCGCCGTGCTCAAACAGGCCGGCAGCTTTGATGGCCGCTTTGAAACCACACACTTCTTTCGCTCCGACATCGGCCTGCACAGCCGTCAGTATCGCGACCGTCTGCTGATCCATAGCGCCAGCCTGGCCAGCGGCGAAGGGATCGACGGGGTCGCGCTGAGCGTGCTCGACCGTCAGGGCCGAGTCATCGCCGAGGCCAGCAGCGATAGTCAGGGCCTGGCCCAGCTGGTCTATCAGCGCAATACCGAGCACGTGCTGGTGGCCCGCCGTGGCGGCGACGCCTCGGTCCTGTCCTTTGCCCAGCCGGCGCTCGATCTGTCCGAGTTCGATGTGGCCGGACCGCCGGCCGAGAATCTGAGCGTGTTCATCTGGGCCAGCCGCGACCTGTATCGGCCCGGTGAGCCGCTGCGCTTCTATGCCCTGGCCCGCGACTATGACGGCAGGACGCTGGCCACGCCGCCGCCGCTGCACGCGATCCTGCGTCAGCCCGATGGCCGCGCCCACGCGCGTGAGCGCCTGCTGCCCGACAATGACGGCGCCTACGTGCTCGAGCACGAGCTGCGCGAGGACGTGCCGACCGGGCGCTGGGCGCTGGAACTGGCGGCCACACCGGACGCGCAGGGTCGCGCCCATCGCTACGCCTTCCGGGTCGAAGAGTTCCTGCCCGAACGGCTGAAGCTGGAGCTGATCAGCCCGACCCAGGCACTGGGACCTGGCGAGAATCTGCCGCTGCAGGTCGAGGCAGCCTATCTTTACGGTGCCCCGGCGGCCGGCAGCCGCTTTACCGCCTCGCTGCAGATCCGCGCTGCAACCGATCCCTTCCCCGGTCTGCCCGGCTATGTTGCCGGCGACCAGACCGAAGCACCGCGCGGCAATCCGATTGACCTGCTCGATCTGAAGCTCGATCCGCAAGGGCGGGCCAGCACCGAGTTGCCATTGGAAATCGAGCAGACCGCCTTGCCGCTGGACCTGCGCGTGCTGGGCCGAGTCTTTGAGAGCGGTGGCCGGCCGGTCAATCGCACGCTGAGCCGATTGTGGTGGCCAAGTCAGGCCTGGATCGCGGTTCGTCCACGCTTCGAAGACGGCCGCGCCGATCGACGCGCGGTGTTCGATCTGCGCCGCCTGGCTCCGTCCGGCGCAGCGCTGGCGCCGGCCACGGTGGAGGTGCGACTGATTCGCGAGGAACGCGACTACCACTGGCGCTACGACGATGAACTGGGCTGGCGCGCCGACTTCACCCAGCGCTTCATCGAGCACGACAAGCGTTCGATGCAGATCGGCGGCGACAACAGTACCGAGCTGGCCTTCGACGTCGACTGGGGCAACTACCGGCTGGAGCTCAGCGATCCGGAGAGCGGCGCGCTGACCCGCCTGCCCTTCCATGCCGGCTGGGGCTTTGACGATCCAAACCAGGGGCCCGATGCGCGGCCGGACAAGGTCAAGCTGAGTCTGGATCGGATGGCCTATCGCGCCGGCGATGAGTTGCTGCTGACGATCACCTCGCCGCATGACGGTCCGGCGCTGCTGCTGGTCGAAAGCGACCAGCTGCTGGCCGTGCACAGCCTGCGCGTGCGCGGCAGCACCGAGCATCGGTTGACGATTCCGGCCGAATGGGAACGGCACGACATCTACTTCAGCGTGCTGGTACTGCGGCCGGGCTCGAACGCCGAGCGGATCACGCCCAAGCGCGCGCTGGGCATCATCCATCTGCCGATCGATCGCAGCGAGCGAGCGGTCGAGGTCCAGATCGAAGCGGCAGATCTGGCCCGGCCGGGTGAACCGCTGGCGGTGACAGTCAGCGCACCGGCGCTGGCCGGCAGCGACGCGACGGTGAGGGTGCTTGCGGTCGATCAGGGCATCCTCAACATCACCGCCTTCGCCTTGCCGGATGCATTCAAGAGCTACTTCGCCAAGCGCCGGCTGGCGGTCGAGGCCTTCGATCTGTATGGCCGGGTGATCGAGGCACTGGCCGGCGAGCGGGCGCAGCTGCGCTATGGCGGTGACGCCGCGCTGCTGACCGCACTGCCACAGGCACGCCGCCCAACTGCCAAGGTGCTCACGGTCGATCTGGCCAGCGCGGCGATTGCCCTTGATGCGCAGGGCCGGGCGACAGTGGCGCTGGATATCCCTGACTTCAATGGCGCGCTGCGGGTTTCGGCATTGGTTTACGGCGGCAATCGCTATGGCGCGGCGGCGACCGAAACCAAGGTCCGTGCGCCGATCAGCATCGAGGCCAGTACACCGCGAGTAATGGCACCGGGCGATCAGGCATTGATGACAATCGACGTGGACAACGGGACCGGCAGCGAGCAGCGCTTTGCCGTCGACGTCAGCACCGAGGGACCGATCGAATTGCAGCGCAGCAGCGCCGAGATCAACCTGGCCGCCGACCGCCGCGGCAGCGTCACCCTGCCCCTGCGCGCCAGCGAGGGCCTGGGCGTCGGCCGCTTCACCGTGCGCGTGCGTGGCGGCGCCAACCAGAGCAGCGAACGCTCCTTCGAGCTGACCGTGCGCCCGGCCTGGGTGGCCGAACGACGCAGCCGGCTGGAGCGGTTGGACCCACCGGCACCCTTCACGATCAGCGGCCTGCCGGCCGAATGGTTTGCTGACAGCGTCAGCGCCCGGATCACGCTGACGCCACGCGCGCCGGTGCCCGGGCTGAGCGCCTTCCTGGCCCTGACCGCGTATCCCTATGCCTGCATCGAGCAGACCACGAGCAAGGGCTATGCCTACCTGCTCGCCGACCCATCCAGCGCCGACCAGCTCGGCTTGCCGGCGAGCGCGCTGGCCCATCGCGATGCGAACATCAAGCATGTGCTGGACCGGATCGGTGCGCTGCAGAACAGCAGCGGCCACTTTTCCTTCTGGTCGGCCGGCGACTTCCACGATCCCTTGCTGACGCCGTTTGTGGCCGAGTTCCTGCTCGACGCCCGCGATGCCGGCTATGCGGTCGCCGACGCGGTGCTGCAACGCACGCTGGAGCGGCTGAAGGAGGAATTGCTGTCCGGTGGATCGGTGGCCTGGTCGCGCTACTACGGCCCGCCGGCCGAGCATGCCCGACTGGCCTTCAACGCGCATGCCGCGCTGGTGCTGGCGCGGGTCGGCCAGGCCCCGCTCGGCACGCTGCGGACGATCTACGACAAGCAGGCCAATCGCGCCCTGAGCGGTCTGCCGCTGACCCGGCTTGGCCTGGCGCTGATCGCCGCTGGGGACGAGCCGACCGGCACCAGGGCAATCGAACGCTCGCTCGAGAAGCAGCTCTATCGGGGCCAGGGCGATCGCTTCGGCTACGGCTTGATCATCGGCCAGCAGGCCGAGCAGTTGCAGTTGCTGCTCCGGGCCGATCGCCTGCCCGACAGTGCCCAGCCGCGCCTGCTCGACCTGGCCCGCGAGGCGAACACCCAGCGCTGGCTCAGCACGCACGACCAGATCGCGTTGTTGCGGCTGGCTGCGGCGACCACCGCGCGCGGCGGCAAGACGCTGGATCTGCAGATCGATGCTCCGGACGGGCCGGAGCAACTGGTCGAGCAACGCGCGGTCAGCCGCGACTTCGACGCTGCCGCGCTGCGCGCCGGCGTGCGCTTCAGTCCGGAATCCGATGCGCCGGTCTATCTGCTGGAGGAACGGGTCGGGGTGCCGCGCAGTGCCCCGGCGGTGAGCAGCGAAGGGGTCGACATCCGGCGCCGCTATTTCAGCCTCGACGGCAAGCCCTGGAGCGCCGGCCGCCTGCGCGAAGGCGAGGGCCTGATCGTGCTGCTGGAAGCCAGCGCCGCTGGCGAGGTACCCGACGCACTGGTGGTCGATCTGTTGCCCGGCGGGCTGGAGCTGGAGAATCCCAACTTGATGGACGAAGGTCTGCGCAGCGAACTGGTCGTCGACGGCCGCTCGATCGAGGACCGACTGATGTACCGTCCGGTGCAGTTCGAGGAGTTCCGCGACGATCGCTACGTGGCTGCGGTGAATCTGGGACGCGGCAATACGGTCGAGTTGCTGTATATCGCCCGCGCCGTCTCGCCCGGCGACTACCGGGTTCCGCCGCCGCAGATCGAGGACATGTACCGGCCGCAGTTGCGCGCGGTCGGTGCCAATCCGATCGAGCGGCTGCAGGTCACTTCGGCCAGCGGTGAGAGCCCCTGAGCCAGGCGACCGGCGTCCAATCGGGCGCCGGCCGTGGCTTTGGCTGGGTCCGATACTGGCCTTCCTCGCGCTGTGGGCACTGGACCGCGTCTATCCGCCGCCGCTGCCTGATGCGACCGGTAGCGCTGCCCGGCTGGTGCTGGACCGCCATGGCCGCCCACTGCGGGCCTTCGCCGACGAGCGCGGCCAGTGGCGCCACCCGGTCAGCCTGGATGAGGTAGCGCCGGACTATCTGGAGGCCCTGATCCGCTACGAGGACGGGCGCTTTGCGCATCATCTGGGCATCGACCCGCTCGCCCTGCTGCGAGCCAGCGCGCAAGCCTTGCGGTACGGCCGGATCGTCTCCGGCGGATCGACTCTGACCATGCAGGTTGCCCGTCTGCTCGAGGACCTGCCGCACAGCCTCGGGGGCAAGCTGCGTCAGATGCTGCGCGCGCTGCAACTGGAGCGGCGCCTGAGCAAGCGCGAGATCCTCGAGCTGTACCTGAGCTACGCGCCCTTTGGCGGTCCGATCGAGGGGGTCGAGGCGGCCTCGCGCAGTTATCTGGGCAAGTCCGCCGCCGACCTGACCCGGGCCGAGGCCGCACTGATGGTGGTGCTGCCGCAAGCGCCCAGCCGGCTGCGCCCGGACCGCCATCCGCAGCGCGCCGAGGCGGCGCGAGACAAGGTGCTGCGGCGGATGCAGAAGCTCGGCGTGTGGAGCGCCGATTCGATCGAGGCTGCGCGGCTGGAGCGGGTCGTCGCGCGGCAACTGCGCGCACCGATGATCGCCCCATTGCTGGCGCGGCGGCTGGCCAGCCGGGCCGACCGGAGTCTGATCGCCAGCGAGATAGATCTGGACTGGCAGCGCACCATTGAAGAACGGGTCGGCCACTACCTGGACCGCCTGCCCACCCGCACCTCGGCCGCGGTCATGGTGATGGAGGCCGACAGCGGCGCGGTGCGGGTATATGTCGGCAGCGCCCGCTTCGGCGATCCGCAGCGACTCGGCCATGTCGACATGCTGACCGCCCTGCGCTCACCTGGATCGACCTTGAAGCCGTTCCTGTACGGCCTGGCCATCGACCAGCACCTGATCCACTCCGAGAGCCTGCTGGTAGACGCGCCGCGCCAGCTGCGCGGCTATCGACCGGGCAATTTTGGCGGCGCCTTCGAAGGCCCGGTCAGTGCCAGCCACGCGCTGCGGCGATCGCTCAATGTGCCGGCGGTAGATCTGCTTGAGCGAGTCGGTTCCCGGCGCTTCGCCGCCAGCCTCGATCACGCCGGCTTGCCGCTGATGCTGCCGAGCGGCGCCGAACCCAATCTGAGCCTGATACTCGGTGGCGCCGGCACCCGGCTGGAAGACATGGTCGGCGCCTACCGCGCGCTGGCCGGCAGCGGTCGCAGCATCCGACCGCGGCTGGCTCCGACGGATCCGGTGGTCGAGCGTCATCTGCTCAGCCCGGGCGCGGCCTGGATCGTGCGCCGCATGCTTACCTCCGATCCCTTCAGCGCCGGCAGCGAAGCGCTGTTCGTTCCCGACGGCAGTGCCCGGCTTGCCTGGAAGACCGGCACCAGCTACGGCTTTCGCGATGCCTGGGCGCTGGGGCTGCGCGGCGAGTTGGTGATCGGCGTCTGGATCGGCCGACCGGACGGCACGCCGATGCCCGGCGAGTACGGCGCCCTGACCGCGCTGCCGCTGCTGGTACAGGTCAGCGAATCGCTTCCCGGCAGCCGTCAGCTACCGGCCCGTCCGGCTACCGTGCAGCGGACCGAGATCTGCTGGCCGCTGGGTCAGGTGCCCGATCCAGACGTCCCTGAACTCTGCCATCAGCGACGACAGGCCTGGACCCTCGATGGCGTCGTTCCGGCCACCCTGCCCGATCTGGACCAGCAGCGCTGGCAGGCCTCGGTGGTGCGCTACTGGATCGACCCCGCCAGCGGTCTGCGTCGCCATGCGAGTTGCAGTCGGCCGCAACTGCAGCCCCGCCAGATCGCCCGCTGGCCACTCCGCGCTGCACCGTGGCTGTCGGCCGAACTGCGTCGGCTCTCGCAGCTTCCCGAACTGGCCGACGACTGCCCACCGGACCAACTCGCACCGCCCCTGCTGATCGTCCGCGGCATCGAAGCCGACAGCACGCTGCGCAGTAGCCAGGGCCCCGGCGAACCGGTCAACCTGGAGCTGAGCGTCCTGGGCAACAGCGATACCACCTGGTGGCTGCTGGATGGGCGCCTGATCGGCACCAGCGAGGCATCGCGGCCACTGCACCTGCGGCTGGACCAGGTGGGCGACCATGAACTGGTCGCGCTGGCCGGGGATGGCAGGCATCGGAGGGTGGGGTTCAGGATGCGTTAGAGCAGGGCTCAGGGCCCAGGGCTCAGGGCTCAGGGCACAGGGCCCAGGCGGGCCCAGGGCTCAGGGCACAGGGCACAGTTCCAGCAGCCAGTTCCAGTGGCCAGTGAAGAGCAGGGCAAAAGCGGAGAGCCCACGGCCCGAGAGGGCCACGGCGAGGCGCGCAGGATGTCGGTGATCTCCGCGAACCGCATCACATCCCTGAGCAGCCGGTGAGCCCAGCGGTCGAGTGGACGGCAAGAATCGACAGCGGCCTCCCTTCGATGAGCGCCCGGCCACCGCTCGCATCACAACGGTCTACTTCTTTCGTTCAGCCTCGCGCTTCCGCAGCGGCGGCCACAGCCACCAGGTCGCCAGCACCAGCAGCGCAAAGCCGGTGTAGACCGAGACGAACACCCAGGCCGGTGCGTCGTAGTAGAGCAGTCGGCTCAACCAGTCCTCGATGAAGCTGCGCTGGTAGGCGTCCTGACCAGCGAGCCTTCGCAGGTCGTTTTCCCACACTGTCAGCGGGCAATACTCGCCCAGCCAGGTCTGCACCACGACAAAGGCAATCGTCGCCAGATGCAACGCACGCAACCCGAAGTTGCGTACCCAGCGCCAACCACGCACGGCCCCCAGCCAGACCAGCGGCGGCAGCCCGACGACGAAGATGACCACCGCGACGTGGGACAGCAGGATGAGGTCGGCCAGGATTTGGGCGGTGGTGGGGCTCATCGGGGAGTCTTGCGAGTTTGGAGTTGGGAGTCGGGAGTTGGGAGTAAGGCAAGAACCTCGGGGTCGGGGTCGGGGTCGGAATCGGTACCGTCCTCCAGATTAGCCACGCCACCCCACTGTCTTCAGGATCGCATGATCCGGTTTAGTGCGGCGCCCCTGCCGAGGTACGCGATGGCTTCCCGGTGCACGGCTAGTTGATCGTCGGCAATACCCATGTCGTTGCCCTCGATTCCGATTCCGACCCCGACCCCGACTGCCGCCGTCGCATCACTGCGTCAGTTTGGTCGCCCGCACCCGCGCCCATGCAACCCGGTGCATACTCACCGCATGGCCAGACGTTCCCGCCAGTCGCTGATTGATGAACACCGCCCGGCGCGGATTCGGGACCGGTTGGCGCAGCCGCCCAAGCCGCAGTATGTCTCCGATGCGGTGCTCGGTGGCATCGACGGCTGCGTCACGACCTTTGCCGTGGTCGCCGGTAGCGTCGGGGCCGGTTTCCCCGGCACCGTCGCCGTAGTGCTGGGCTTCGCCAACCTGATCGCCGACGGCTTCAGCATGGCAGTCAGCAACTACGAGGCGGTCAAGGCGCAGCAGGACTACGTCGAGGACATCGAACGCAGCGAGCACGAGCACATCGACCGGATTCCGGCTGGCGAACGCGAGGAGATCCGCCAGATCTATGCCCGCAAGGGCTTCGAGGGCGAAGTTCTGGAGCAGATCGTCGCGACGATCACCGACGATCGGGCGCTGTGGGTGGAAACGATGCTGGCCGAGGAACATGGCGTGCTCAAGGACCAGCAGAACCCCTATCGAGCCGCGCTGACCACCTTCGCCGCGTTCATCGCTGTCGGCACGGTGCCGCTGCTCCCGCTGCTTGTGCCCGCGCTGAGCATGACCCAGCAATTCGCGATCAGCGCCACCCTGGCCGGCGTGATGTTCTTCGCCATCGGCGCACTCAAGAGCCTGGCCTTCTCCAAGCCCCCGATCCGCGCTGGCCTCGGCACCCTGCTCACCGGCGGCACCGCCGCCGCACTGGCCTACGGCACCGGCCACTTGCTGCGGGCGCTGTTTGGAGTTGATGTGTAGGTGGTGCGGGCAGGTTCTTGAAGAGGGGAAAGCAAGAGCTTTAAACACAAAGGACACGAAGGAAAGCATTTATTGCTTGGTGGCGAAGTTTGTGGATTGATCCGCGCGATGAACTCAAGGGGTATGAGAATGCTTTGGTGTGGCGCCCCGCGATACGCAAGAATGACGTTGGTCACCGCAGCGTTTTTTGCGCTGACTTATGCCGGGGCAACCTGGTCAGGTGTTGTTGGTCTAGACGAAGAGGAAACCTGGACACGCATGATCATGCTGGACTATGGCATCGACGTGACTGTGCTGGGCGGCGACTTGCCTGACCCTGACCGCGCGGTATGGGTGGGGCTCGCAAGTGCTGTGCCAGGCAGAGATAGTGGCTTCAAGGGGGAAGTAGACAAGAAGACCCCAGGCGCACTCATTTTTGATCTATTTTGGGGTGAAACATGCATCGAGGGCCACGCTTGTGATACCGAACGAAAATTCAAAGTTGTAGTTCATCATGAGGGTCTGGTTTTTTGCAAGGATGAATTCTCAACTACGGAGATCAGTGCGCGGAAGGTCGTTTATGAGTTGACGGAGTCCGTAGATGGCTGCAGCCTATCGCGTCTACCTTGACGACACTTGGAAGCCTTGATGCTGCCAGAACGTCGCCGGAATATCCTGCGCTGCTTTCCTTTGTGTCCTTTGTGTTGAAAGCTCTTGCTCTGCGCTCGGTCCACGCGCATCCACGCTGGCCACAGACGTAGCCGATGCGGCATGCTGCGCCCCACCCTGGCGGCGAGTGCGGCGATGTCTACCGACCTGACGATCCTGCTTACGCTGATCCTCTACATGGTCACGCTGCTCGGTATCGGCCTGTGGGCCAGTCGGCGTACGCGCGATGAGGACGACTTCTATCTGGGCGGCCGTCGACTCGGGCCGTGGATGGCCGCGATCAGCGCCAATGCCAGTTCGTCGTCGGCCTGGTCACTGGTCGGGGTCAGTGGCGCCGCCTATGCCTGGGGGCTGTCGGCGCTGTGGTTGATGGTCAGCGTGGTGGCCGGCATGCTGCTGGCCTGGCTGTACGTCGCGCCGCGATTGCGCGCGGCCAGCGGCGCGACCGAGCTGACCCTGATCGACTTCCTGTGTGGGCCGCGCGATGCGCCCGGTGGCATGCGCAATCGGCGTATCGCTGCGTCCATCGTGCTGTTCAGCTTCGCCTTTTACGTCGCCGCCCAGTTCGCCGCCGCCGGGCTGGCCTTCGAGCATTCGCTCGGCATCGATGCAACGCTCGCACTGCTGGTCGGCGTGACGATCATCGTGATCTACACCCTGCTCGGCGGCTTCTGGGCGGTCAGCGCGACTGATCTGCTGCAGGGTTTGATGATGGCCGGCGCGGCGATCCTGCTGCCGATCGGCGCGCTCATCGCGGTCGGCGGGCCCGGCGCGCTGTACGCCGGGCTGACCGCGTCGGGCGACGCGGCAGCCAGTCTGACCGGCAGCTGGGTGGGCCTGAGCGCGCTCGGCTTCGTGGTCGGTTGCCTGGCCATCGGTACCGGCCACTCCGGTCAGCCACACGTGCTGTCGCGCTTCATGGCCATCGGCGACCCGAAGATGATGGGCCGGGCGCAGCTGATCGGACTGGTCTGGATCACTCTGGTGATGCTCGGCATGCTGATCGTCGGCTGGTGCGGGCGGCTGTTGTTGCCACCTGGCGCGGTCGGCGAAGGGGTGCTGTTCGGCGTCGGCCAGACCCTGTTTCCGACCGTGATCGCCGGCATACTCACTGCCGCGATCCTGTCGGCAATCATGTCCACTGCCGACTCGCAACTGCTGGTCGCCGCGTCCTGCGTTACCCACGATCTCCCGAGCCACCCCGGTGGCGTCCACGCGCTGACCCTGGCTCGTGTCACCGTGCTGGTCCTGAGCGTGCTGGGATTGCTGCTTGCGTTGTACGCGCCGCAAAGCATCTTCGATCGGGTCCTGTTCGCCTGGCACGCGGTCGGATCGGCCTTCGCCCCGCTGGTGCTGGTCAAGCTGCTCGGTCGCTCGATCCGGCCGATGGTCATCAGTCTGGTCCTGCTGACCGGCAGCCTGGGCACGATCGGACTGAGTCTGTTGCCCGACATGCCGGGCGACTGGCTGGAACGCCTGACACCCTTCCTGCTGGCCCTGCTGCTGGCCTGGTTCGGATCGCGGCCGTTGCCCTCTGGAGCGCGCTCATGAGTTGGGATCGTTTGCTGCTGGCCAGGCGCGTCGCCACAGCGACGGGCGCCGGCTACGGCCTGATGGAACAGGCTGCGATCGGCATCGATGCCGGTCGCATCTGCTTTGTGGGTGCAATCGACGAGTTGCCCGATCGACCCGAGCGGCTGGCCTCGGTGATCGAACGGCTGGATGACGGCCTGCTGACCCCGGGCCTGATCGACGCCCACACGCATCTGGTTTTTGCCGGCCTGCGCGCCGGCGAATTCGAGCGGCGACTGGCCGGCGAAAGCTACGCCCAGATCGCCGCCAGCGGTGGCGGCATCCGCTCCACCGTCGCCGCCACCCGCGCCGCCAGTGCGGATGAACTGCTCGCGCTGAGCCTGCCGCGCGCCCGCGCGCTGCTCGCCGACGGCGTCACGACGATCGAAATCAAGAGCGGCTACGGATTGGATCTGGAAACCGAGGCGCTGCAGTTGCGCACCGCCCGCGCGATCGGTCAGCGCACCGGCCAGCGCATCCATACGACCTACCTGGGCGCCCACGCGCTGCCTCCCGAATGTGCCAATGACCGCGCCGGCTACCTGCACTGGATCGCGACCGAGGTGCTGCCGCAGCTGCATGCCGAGGGGCTGGTGGATGCGGTGGACGCCTACTGCGAAGGAATTGCCTTCAGCGTCGAGGAGTTGCGGCCCTTGTTCTGGGTCGCCAGGGGGCTGGGCCTTGCGGTCAAGCTGCACGCCGACCAGCTCACCG
>DAIMJK010000057.1:0-13873 GCA_036722245.1 Lysobacterales bacterium | reverse complement strand
CTCCCGTTTGCCGGCTCAACGTAGAGCAAACTACGCCTTCACCGTCAAACAGTCCGCGAACCGCACCACGACGCGCCCTTGGCGGCCTCGCGACGAACGTTCATGAAACATCCGGGCTAGGCGTACCTTCCGGCCTGCTCTTCACTGGCCACTGGAACTGGCTACTGGAACTCCTCTCCTGTCCCCCTCACCACCGACCCAGCGTTTGACTTCATATGCTCCGTGAGCAATACCGGGGCGGCAGATTGCGGGGGAGTGCAACAATGCGCCAACTATGGGGGTCATGGGCTGCGCTGGCGGCTTTCGGGCTGTTCCTGCCGGCAATGCTGCTGGCTGCTGAACCCTTTCAGCGCCTTCCGCTGACGCAGGCCCCGCTTGCCTCGCAGCAGGCGGGTTGCGCTGCCGACACCAAAGCGGAGCGAGACGCCTGCACGACGACCAAGAGCGGGATCCAGTTGACCCTGCCACCAGGCAGCTTCGCTCCTATCTACGTCGACATGCCGTCCAATGTCAGCGCGGTCGAGGTGACCTTGCAGAGCGCGGCGCCGGATGTGGACCTGCTGGTGCGTCAGGGCTCGCCGCATACCGCCACTTCGCTGACCGGACTGATGGAGCAGTCAGCTTATGTCGTCGCTACTCCGGGCGGCAACGAGCAGATCGGTTTTGATCGCGACTCGCCGGTGCCGCTGACTCCCGGGCGTTGGTGGATGACCGCGGTCAATACTGGCGCCAGCAGTGCCAGTGTAAGCATCAACATCCAGTTCACCACCAGCGGTGCCGCCTTTCCGCTCGATCCGGGTGGCTCGGGCAGCTGGTTCGAGCCGGCCCGCACCTATCAAGGCTTCTTCTTCGAGGTCCTTGATCCCACCACCGCACTGGCGGTCTGGTTCACCTACGAACCGGACGGCCGCCAGGCCTTCCTGATCGGCACCGGCCGCATCGAAGGCGACCGGGTCACGATTACGGAACTGATCAAGACCCGCGGCGGCGTGTTCGGCGCCGGCTTTGATCCGGATCAGGTCGTGCGCGAAGACTGGGGCGACCTGGTCTTCATCTTCGACAGCTGCGGCTCCGGCTATGGCGCCTATTTGCCCTCGGAACTGGCCGCCAGCAACGGTTGGCAGGCCGATCAGCTGAACCTGCAACGCCTGACCGCGATCGACGCCCTGCCCTGCCCGGCACCGGCCAGCAAGACGCTGGCCGGCGGCATCAGCGGCGCCTGGTACCCGGCCAGTCGCTCCGGCGAGGGCTGGTTCGTGCAGGCCCTGAGCGCCGATCTGGCTTTTGTCTACTGGTTTTCCTATACCCCGGAGGGCGAGCAGGCGTGGTTCGGCAGTACCGGGCCAATCATCGACAACACGATCCTGATCGACCAGGCGCTGCAGCCACGCGGCGGTCTGTTTGGTCCGGACTACAGCCCGGACACGGTCAGCCTCGATCCCTGGGGGGCCTTTGCGCTGAGCTTCACCGATTGCGGCAGTGCAGTGGCGCGAGCAGTCGGTCCAGCCGGCTACGGCGATTTCGCCTACACGGATCTGATCCGGCTGACAGCGCTGGCTGGCACTGACGGCTGCGGCTTTGCCAGCAACGCCTTCGCCGCCACCGGCAGCGTGATCGCGCCGCCCGGCAGCTACGTCGATGGCGATCTGAACAATCCCGATGTCCCCAACGTCGACAACGATATCCCCAACCAGGCGCAGCAGGTCGGCAACCCGGCGCTGATCAGTGGCTACGCCACCGCCACCCCCACCGGCCGCGGCGGCGATCGCTTCGAAAGCGTCAGCGATCCGATCGACGCTTATCAGATGACGATCACCGCCGGCCAGGTGCTGCAACTGCAGATCGCCGACTGGAATCCCGACGCGCCGACCAGCATCGATCTGGACCTGCTGGTGTTTGCCGCGGACGACCCGTCCGCGCCGTTGTTCAGCTCGCTCGGCACCGGTCGCAACGAGTTCATCACCCTGCCCACAACCGGCACCTACAACGTGGTCGTGCTGGCCGAGGCCGGCGGCTCCAACTACACCCTGTCGGTCTCCAGCGCGGCCCCGCTGGGCAGCGCCAACCTGGCACTGGAATCCGAGGTCGTGGCCGACGAGATCATCGTCCGCTTTGACGATGGCGCTGGCGGCAAGGCACCGGTGCGATCGGCCAAGGCCTGGGCCGGACTGCTCGGACTGGATGCCAAGCAGGGCGTACCGAACGAGCCTATGCTGTTCGCTCTCAGCGCCGATGCCAGACAGCGCGGCAAGGCCCTGACCACCCTCGGGGTTTCCAAGGCGCGGCGCGAGGCGGCGAACCTGGGCGAGTTCGGCCTGAGCGACGCGCAACGCCAGCGCTGGCAATGGATACAAGCGATCAAGGCCCTGCGCAGCCGTGCCGATGTGCGCTACGTCGAGCCCAATGGCGTCGCCCACCCAACGGCAATACCGAACGACCCCGGCTATCCCTTGCAGTGGCACTATCCGCAGATCAACCTGCCGCAGGCCTGGGATATCACCACCGGCAGCGCCGAGGTGATCGTGGCCGTGATCGATACCGGCGTGTCGGCCCACGCAGACATGGCCGGCCAGATCCGAACCGACCTTGGCGCCGACCTGATCAGCAGCCCGTTGAACGCCTGCGATGGTGACGGGCCAGACTTTGACGCGACCGATCCAGGTGACGGTCGGGGCTGCGGCGAACAGAACAGCAGCTCCTTCCATGGCACTCATGTCGCCGGCACCGTGGCCGCCGCGACCAACAACGGCATCGGTGTGGCGGGCATCGCCTGGGGCAGCAAGATCATGCCGGTGCGCGTGCTGGGGCGGCAGGGCGGTAGCGTTTTCGACGTTGCCAACGGGATCCGCTGGGCCGGCGGCGGTGGTGCTCTCGGAGTCACCCCCGCGCGTGGCGCCGATGTACTGAACCTCTCGCTCGGAGGTCAATCCCAATGTCCGTCGGCCTACGCCGAAGCGATCGCGGATGCGCGCAGCCGTGGCGCGGTGATCGTCGCAGCGGCCGGTAACTCCAACGCGTCCCTGCCCTTCAGCCCGGCCAGTTGTGACGGGGTCATCAATGTCGCCGCGCTCAATCGCGGCAACCGGCCCGCTGCCTACAGCAACTGCCACCCGACTGTGGCAGTGGCCGCGCCTGGTGGTGAGACCAACCCGGAAGTCGCCGGTTCGTCCCTGTTCCCGCCCCAGAATGGCAACGCCTGCAAGCCCTTCAGCGGCGCCTTCGCCCGGCCCGAAGACGGCGTACTCAGCCCGCTCGGCCCGGGCCTGGTCGAGCCTGAGTCCTATGCCTACTATCAGGGCACCTCGATGGCGGCGCCGCACGTGGCCGGTGTGATCGCGCTGATGAAGTCGGTCCATCCCGGCTTGACACCGGATCAGTTCGACAGCCTGCTCGCGTCGGGCCGGATCACCCGCAACGTCCTCGGCAACCCGGACGGCAGCCGTGACCCGCTCACCGGCTTTGGTCTGATCGACGCCTTCCGCGCGGTCAACGAGGCGCTGGCCTTGGCCGGCGGCTCGGCCGCGCCGCCAGTGGTCCTGCTGCAACCGGGCAATCTGGTGTTTGGTGAAACCAGCACGCAACTGGCCTTCACGATCGAGGCCGGGGGCAGCGGGCCTCTGGTGGTCAATTCGGTCACTGCCACAGTGCCGTGGCTGAGCGTCAGCGGCGGCGACAGCAGCGGGCTGGGCAATTACCTCGCGGCGGTCAATCGGTCCGGACTGCCGGCGGGCGACTACAACGGTGCGATCCTCGTGCAGAGCAATCTTGCCGCCAGCCAGAGCATCAGCGTCAATCTGCGCGTCGGCGCGCCGCCAGCCGGCGACAGCGGCGCGGTCGGTCAAATCTACGTGGTACTGGTCGACCCGATTACCGGCCTGCCGGTGCGCTTTACCGAAGCCATGAGCCAGCTGGGGGAACAGCCCTACATCTTCGAGAATCTGCGCAGCGGTCGCTATGCGATAGTCGCCGGGACCGACAACGACAACGACGGCACCATCTGCGATCCGGGCGAAGCCTGCGGCGTCTTTCCGGACTTCGACAGCTTCGACGACATCAACCTGCAACCCGGCGACAACCTGCCCGCCTTCATGGTGCCGCCCGATGGCAACGGCATCGGCGCCGCCAGTGCCGCTTTCGATGGCGCGGCCCCGGCGCGGCGTAGCTACCCGCGACCACGCTGAGCACAAGCTAAGGCTCGATGGCCAGTTCCAACCGGCGGCCATCGAGTAGACCGCGCCAGAGCCCCTGCGAGTCGCCTATCAGCAACTCGCCGCCGCTGCCGGTCTTGATGCCGGCGTCGATCCCGATCACCCGACCGTCGTAGAGCGAGCGAATTTCGGCCAGTGTGGTGTGTCCGACAACGATCCGGTCCACGCCGGCTGCGTCGAGCAGGGCCTGGATCTGGTCGGCGGAGGCCCGCAGCGGAATAAAGTAGCCCCGATACCAGAGCGGGCCATCGCTGCCGAACAGCGGCGCGTTTGCCGGATCCATCGCGGCGCCAGGCACACCCAGTCCCTCGCGGAAACGTTGATTGATCGCCGCCAGATCGAGCGCGGCATCGGCATAGTCCGGATGCAGGCCGGCGTGCAGGAGCAGCGTGTTGCCCAGCCTGAGCACGGTCGCCCGCCGCCGCAGCCAGGCTCCCAGTTCGGTATCGGAAGCAAGCAGCTGATCGTAGCTGCCACGACCAAGTAGCCGCGCCACCGCCGGGTACTTCGGATGCAGATAGCGCAGGTCGCCGGCCAGCACCATCGCCTCGTGATTGCCCAGCAGCAACTCGACCCGACCACCGGCTGCAGCCGCCTCCTGTGCCAGCCGATAGATCGTCCACAAGGCTTCAGTCTGCGCTTCACCGCGATCCAGCACGTCGCCGGTGATTACCAATACGCCATCGGCCCAGTTCCACCGCCCGTCCGCATCGACGATGCGCTGTGCCTGCAGCAACTGCATGAACAAGCCGGCCTGACCATGGATGTCCGACAGCGCGGCCCAGCGTTCGGGCTGCGGCAGGCTGTCGGGCGCAAGCTCGGCACTGTCTTCCAGTGTCAAGGGCGGGACCGATCCGCAGACCGGCTCGATCTGCCCATCCGCGCCAACAGGCCGCTCGTGCACCTCGCCGTCGCAGACCCAGCGCGCGATCCGCTCGCCCTCATCGACGAAGACGTAAGGGCCATCGCTGGGCGGCGTGGCATCCAGCGCCTGGACCCACAACAGGCCCAGCGCCACAGTGGCCAGGCCAGAACAAGCCCGAGCCCTCATGGCTGTGGCAGAACCTCGATGCCGCGCTGCTGCTTGGCCGCCGCAACCATCGCGCGCACGTCGGCGAGCAACTCGCGGGCGTCGTAGACGATGCCATCCTTGATCGTGTAACGCACCCCGCCGACCCGGCCGAGCTTGCCATCGTCACCGAGCTTGATATGGCCGGTGCCATAGAGCACCTTGAGGTTGGCCAGCGGGTTCTCGGCCAGCACCACCAGATCGGCCAGCTTGCCCGGCTCGACCGAGCCGATGCGATCATCTGCGCGCAGCACTTCGGCCCCGCTGAGGGTGGCCGCGCGCATGACCTCCAGCGGATGGAAGCCGGCCTCGCGCAGCAGTTCCATCTCCTGGATCGTGCCGAAGCCGTAGATCTGGTAGATGTAGCCCGAATCCGAGCCCAGCGTGACCCGACCACCGCGGTTCTTGTAATCGTTGACGAAGGCCATCCAGAGCCGATAGTTCTCGCGCCAGGCGACCTCGTCCTCGCTGCCCCAATCGAAGAAGAAACTGCCGTGATTGTCGCGGTTGGGGGTGAAGAAGTCCCACAGCGACGGCAGTGTGTAGTGGTCGTGCCAGTCAGCCCGGCGAGCCCGCATCAAATCGCGCGAGGCCAGGTAGATGCCGAAGGTCGGGTTGAGCGTGAAGTCCAGATCCAGCAGTTCGCTGATCACCGCCTCGTAGCGCTCGCTGCCTCGCCGCGCCGCCTGCGCCCACAGCCGGCCGGCCTGGCCGAAGCGATCGGCCTCGTTGCTGTAGTTGTAGCCGGCCGGATAGTCCTGCACGATGCGGTCGTCGAACAACGCTTCGGGCAGCCCGTACCAGTGCTCCATCGTGGTCAGTCCCCAGCGCGCCGTGGTCAGCACGTTGACCCGGGCCACGTCGAGCTGGGCGTGATGACAGGCGCTGCCTAGTCCCTGTTTGGCGATCTCCTCGAAGGCGGCTTCAAGGATGTCCGGGCGGTAGCCAAAACACTTCACCCCGACCGCGCCGCGGGCCTTCATGTCACGCACCCACTGGCGCGCCTGCTCGGCTTCGGTCATCGGCGTGTCGCGCCCCTGGCCGAAGAAGACATAGGGAAAGATCCGCGGCGCGGTGATCTCGTTGCGCTCGCTGCGGCGCGTTTCGCTGACGCACCAGTCGATGCCGTTGCCGCAGCCCGGATCGCGCACGCTGGTGATGCCGTGGGCGAGCCACAGCTTGTAGACGTATTCAGCCGGCGTACCCTGCTCCTTGCCGCCGATATGGCCGTGCAGATCGACCAGGCCGGGCATCAGGTAGTGACCACTCAAGTCCATTTCCTGTCCGCCCTGCTTCAGCTTCGGCCGCCGCGCGGCTGAAATCGTCGTCCCCGGCGCCCCGACCGACCGGACCGCAACGATACGGTTGCCCTCGATGACGACGTCGGCCGGCCCGAAGGCCGGCGCGCCGGTGCCATTGATGACCGTGACGCCGCGCAGGATCAGCTGCGTATAGGGCCCATCGCCTTCCGCCCGCGGCGGAGCGGGTGCAACTGCGGCCGGCTCGACCGCGGCCTGCCCGAGTGCTGGTGCCAAGGCCAGCAACAATCCCGGTAACGCAAAAGCCATCCCAAATCGCATCTCGTCCCTCGCAAGCCCGCCTGGATCGGTTTGCGATCATGCCCCAGCGTGGCAAGGAAAGGCACCCCGCGCAGTAGAAGGAGCTTCCCGAGTTCAACTCGGGGATCCATCGAAGCGCCGCTTGCTCTTTACTGGCTACTGGAACTGGCCACTGGAACTGCCTCTCACGTCGCTTCCCGTACCGTCGTCAGAATCATCGCCAACAGCTTGCGTAGCGCCTGCTCGCCCCTGCCTCTGCTCCACCAGCGCATCGGCACGGGCCTTGATCCGGGCGCTGCTTTCGGCCGCTTGAGCTGCGTTCGCTGCGCGGATGGCCTCGCGCTCGGCGCGCGCCTGTTCGCTGCGTGCGGCGGACTGCTCGAACATGGTCGCCAGCCGCTCCTTGTTGCGGGCCGCTTCTGCGTCCCGCTCGGCCTCGCGTTGCGCCTGCTGTTCTGCCAGCCGCTGGCGCCATTGCTCGCGCGCCGCCGCCTGCTCGCGGGCGATCTCAGCCATCCGCGACGCGAGTTCGGGTTTGCGCACCGGCGGCAGCTTCACATCGACATCGATCTGATACACCCGGGCCAACTGGGGCACGCCGGTGTGCATCCGGTTGACCACATCGAGCACACGCTGGACGTCGATCGCAAGGGCGCTGTTGAGCAGGCCGGGATGGAACTCCGGACTGAAGTTGGGCGCGACCAACTCCTCCAATGGAAAGCGACCCGGCCGAGCCAGCGCCACCACATAGGGGCCGGCGAAGCCGAACCACAGGTCCTCGATCAGCGCGTGCCGCTGGTCGGCCTCGGCCGTCCAGGGCGGCGCCGGTGGAGCGTCTGGCTGTGTCTGTTGCCAGGCGGGCAGGCTGGCACCGGCAAGTTCCAGCACGATGCCAAGTCGCGTGATCCCGGCCGAGTGCGTCCGCAGCGGGGTCAGCTGCCCCGAACTGACCATTACCACCTCACGCGCCTTGAATTCGAACACCCACAGCCGATGATTCGCATCCGTGCGCCGCATCACTGTCTCGATACTGACGACCTCGCCGGCGATCTCGGGCATCGCCGAGAGCACTTCTGCCAGCAAGGCGCGGTCAGCCGCGTCGACATCGAGGCTCAAACCCAATCGCTCGGCCACCGGCGGCAGACTCTCGCTCAGCGGCAGCGCAGGCTCCCGAATGAAGAACCGATCAATCAACAGGATCGCCGAAGCCACGACAATGATCACTGCACAACCGATCAACAGGATCTTGTGAAGGCCGTTGAACTGCCCCCAGATGTGCTCCAGCATCGCGTTCTCCTCCAGCCTAAGGACCCAATCATCTCAATACGGCGAAACGGTGGGCAAAGGGAAAAGTGCTGCGCGGCGGGACGGCCGCAAAGAGACAATAGTCCACGACGCATGGGTGCAGTTGCGAGTTTCAGGAACCAGGTCTCAGCGTCCAGAGCAGTCGAGGCGAGTTCGAAGCGAATGACCGCAACGGTCAGCGCCTCTTGAGCTGCTGGGCCCTGAGCCCTGGAACCTGCACAAACCCTCTGAAATGCCCGTTTGACTCACTCCAGCTCAACAACGCACGCAGCCATCACCGCTCTTTTGGTTTAGAGTGACCTCCGGCTGCGACACAACCGCCGCTTGCGGCACTCAGAAGCAAAGGAGAACGACATGAGCCTGTTCGGAAAGATCCTCTCGAAGCTCGGCATGGGCGGCGCCGCCGCGACACCTGCCAGCACGCCTGCCCAACCCACGCCAGTCACTCCGCGACCGATGGCGGAAGCGCCGATCGGCGCCGCACAGACCCAGCCGATCGCTGTGGTGGACGTCGTGGCACAGCTGGAAGAACGCGCCAAGGCCAGTGGCCAAAAGCTCAACTGGCGCACCTCGATCGTCGATCTGCTCAAGCTGCTGGACATCGACAGCAGCTATGCCGCGCGCAAGGAACTGGCTGCCGAACTGGACTGCCCAGCCGACAAGATGGCCGATTCGGCGCAGATGAACATGTGGCTGCACAAGACCGTGCTGGCGCGCATCGCCGCCAACGGCGGTTCCGTGCCCGCCGATCTGCTGGACTGATCCTCATTTCGCGCGCCCGGCGCGGGCATCGATGAACAACGACGCGGACGCCGGGCTGGGCATTGCGGTCGGATCGGGCGTCTACGGCCCCCGCTGCAGTGACTGCCCCTTGCGGGCGCTGCCGCTGTTCATCAATCACACCGCCGAAGAACTCGAACTGGTGCAGTCGCTCAGGCGCGGCAATGTCCGTCTTGCTGCCGATCAGAGCCTGATCCGGGAAGGCCAGACGAATTCTCCGCTGTATACGCTCACCCAGGGCTGGGCCTTCCGCTACAAGACCCTTCGCGATGGCCGACGGCAGATCCTCAGCTTTCTGCTTGCCGGCGACTTCATCGGTGTCCAGCAGAAGATGGGCGATGCGTCGGCGCATGGCGTCGCGACCCTCACCGAGGCGGTGTTTTGCGTCTTCCAGCGCGACTCGTTGTGGGAGTTGCATCGCCGCTCCCCGACGATGGGCTTCAACATCACCTGGTTGACCGCGCACGAAGAGTCGATGGTCGATGACACCCTGCTCTCGGTTGGCCGTCGCAGCGCCGAGGAGCGCATCGCGATGCTGCTGATCCTGCTGTTCAAGCGCGCCGCCGCATTGCAGGCCGACCTGGGCGCCGACGGCGTGCCCTTTCCGCTCACCCAGCAGCACATTGCCGATGGCCTCGGCCTGTCGCTGGTGCACACCAACAAGACCCTGCGCAAGCTGGAACGGCGCGGCCTGCACAAGATCAGCAATGGCCGCTTGTACATGCGCGATGTGCGCGCCCTGGCCCATCTGGCCGATTTATATGGCGACGGCCACCCTCCTTCGCGGCCGCTAGTCTGAACAGAAAGCCTTCACACTGACCGGCGCTATGTCTTTGTACACATGGCCCCGGACGCGCGCACCCTAACTTTGCGCACGTCGTGCACCGCACCGGACACGACCCTGGATCAGCCGGCAATTCCCGGCAAGACAGGTCGGGTGCATGCTGTTCCGCGAGGGCTCACCAATGACCAGTTCCAAGATCGGCCGTGAAGACAACTTGTTGCTCGTGGCGCTGCCAGCGTCCGAGCGTCAGCGTCTGCAAGCGCAACTGGAATGGGTCGCACTGCCTGCCGGCGCCGACCTGTACAGCGCCGGGAATCCGGTGCGAAACGTCTACTTTCCGACCACCGCCGTGATCTCCCTGGTCGCCTCGATGCGCAACGGCGCATCGCTGGAAGTGGCCGTGGTAGGCAACGAGGGGGTCGCCGATGCCTGCCCGTTCATGGGCAGCCGAGAAGCGCCGTGCAGTGGAGTGGTGCTGAGCGCCGGTCACGCCTGGCGCATAGGCGCGAGCACCATCGCTGAATTCGCCCGTTCAACGCCAGCCCTGATGGAGCCGCTGCTGCGCTATCTGCAGTCGCTGTTCAACCAGATCGCGCAGACTTCGGCCTGCAACCGGCACCATTCCATCGAACAGAAGTTGTCTCGCTGGCTGTTGGTCAACGGTGACCGTCTGGCCAGCAACGAACTGCGAGCGACTCACGAACGCATCGCCCGCATGCTCGGTGTACGCCGCGAAGGCGTCACCGTCGAGGCCGGTCGACTGCAACTCGACGGACTGATCAGCTACGACCGCGGCCACATCTCGATCCTCGATCGCAAGGGTCTGGAGAAGCGCAGTTGCGAATGCTATTCCGTCATCCGCCAGTCCCACGAGCGAGTGTCCAGCGTCCCCGACCACTCGCACATCCCGGCCGGAGCGCACCTGCAGTACCTCGACCGCCAACGCGTCGCGGCCGCCAGCCGGCACAGCCACGCGGCGTAGTGCGCGTGTTCCGATTCAGGCCCCGGGGAAGAGATCAAGAGCTGATTTAACACAAAGGACACAAAGGACACAAAGGAAAGCAACAGCGAAAGCTTTTTGAATGGTGGGCAATTCCTGCACGATATCCAGAAAGCTGGAATATTTGCAGCATCTCTTTGCTGAGTTTCGGCCTCTCCACCATAAAGGCTCTTGTGTCACCTACTGAGCGCTTGGATGACTCCGCGAGCAGATCCTTTCGTGATCCAAAAGCTCTTCCTTTGTGTCCTTTGTGTCCTTTGTGTCAAAAATCTCTTTAGCTTTGGCTTTGGCTTTGAGTTTTGGCTGAGCCCGGCCACTACCCTCCCAGCCAGCGGGAAAAGCTGACTACCGGTTTCCAGCGCCAGCCGCTGGCCAGGACCGCGTCGATCAGCGGATGCTTCATCTCGGCCAGCTTGAAGCGGTAGTCATAGGCTTCATCGAAGCGCCATTCGCCGCTGTCATCGAGCAGCAGCCCGTAGGCGTTGCCGCGCTGGAAGTCGGCAAAGCTGATGCCGCGGAAGTAACTCGCCCCGGCCGACAATCGGCCAACCCCGGCGGACCAGTCCACCGCCCAGCTCTGATCGATGACCCGTACCGTCGCCGCATCTGCGTCCAGATCCAGCACGATGCGATGGGCTCGCTGCAAGCCGCCCAGTTCCATCGCACTGACCCAACGCGTATCAGCGATGCGCCAGTCCACCTGCAGACGGGTGTCCGACAGCGCTTGAACGGTGAGCGGAGCCGGCAGTCCGTCGATCGCCAGCAGACGCTGGCGCAGGTCGGCCAGCGCCAGTCGGGATTGCCCCGTTGGCTCGATGCTGCCGGCCCAGCTTCCCAGATGAGCGAGCGCAAGCAGGAAGGCGGCGGCATACGCGAACAACGCACCCCCACTCAGCAGCGGGCGGGTCGTCGCCCAGCGCCAGACCGGGTTCGGATCCGGGTTGGCAATGACCTCCGGCAGCGCCGCCAGCGCGCGGTCGAGCGCGTCCCGATCCGGCCCCTGCAGGTGCAGCAGCAGGTTCTGAACCACCAGCAACAGACCATGCCGACCATTATCGGCGCGCACATAGCGCCAGCGCTGCAGCAGGCGTGATTGTTGCTGCAAGGGCAACTCCGCCAGCAGCGCAGCGGCGGCCTGACGCGCATCGACCGCCGCTGCGTGGACCTCTCCCTGGACCTGCACGCCCGCACCCGAGTCACGCTCGAAGCTATGGCCAACCGGCAATGCCTCGCGCAGCAGATAGGGCGGTGAGCCAAAGAATCCGACCCACAGCGCACCCAACACCGGCAGCGCCAGCGCCCCGAAAGCGAACAGGAACAGCAGCAGTACCCGTAACATGCGTGCCTCCCGCCTCGCGCCGAATGATCAGCCCGAATCATCACATGTTCGTAGCTGCGGGTCAGCCCGCTGGGCCGGGTCGGGTGCAAGCCCCTCTGCATCGCACCCGTCAGGACCACTTCGACTCACCATCCCTCGGCGCGCCCGGCCGACCCGCGCGAACGCGGTATGCTAGCGCCAGTGAACAGTTCTGCAGCCGGCGTCACCCGCGCCCAGGCGCAGACGCCGGGTGAATCGCCACTTCCGATCGGGAGCCTTGCCGTGGAAAACGAAACCGTCGTCCGCTCGGACGAGGCGCAGGAGGTCTTGCACAAGGCGCTGATCAATTCGGTGCTGGAAGCCGTCGATGCAGACGACGCTGGCGCAGTCAGTCAGTTGCTTGAACCCTTGCACGCGGCCGACGTCGCCGACCTCATCGAGCAGATCACTCCGGCCGAGCGCGCTGCACTGATGGAGCTGTGGGGCGAGAACATCGATGGCGACGTACTGTCGGAACTCGATGAGGCGGTCCGCGAGGCCCTGATCGAGGGCCTGTCACCCAAGGCGCTGGCCGACGCCGTCCGAGATCTGGATTCCGACGACGTGGTCGACCTGGTCGAGGACCTGGAGGAGGCCCAGCAGACCCGCATCCTCGACGTACTCGACAGCGACGACCGCATCGTCGTGCAGAGCGCGCTGTCCTATCCGGAGTACTCCGCCGGTCGCTTGATGCAGCGCGAACTGGTCGCCCTGCCGCAGGACTGGAACGTGGGCCAGGCAATCGACTACCTGCGTGAGTCCGATGAGTTGCCGGATCAGTTCTACCACGTGGTGCTGGTTTCGCCCGATGGCATGCCGGTCGGCTATGTCGCACTTGGCCGGGTCCTTTCGGCACGTCGAGACGTGGCGCTGGCCGAGTTGTCCGAAGAGAGCTTCCGTACCATCCGGGTCACTGATGAAGAAGGCGATGTCGCCTATCTGTTCAACCATTACCACCTGATCTCCGCCCCGGTGGTCGATGCCGACGGTCGCCTCGTGGGCGTGATCACGATCGACGACGCGATGTCGGTCCTGGATGAAGAACACGAAGAGGACATCCTGCGTCTGGCCGGCGTGGACGAACATTCCAGCCTGACCGACAGCGTCGCTGAGGCGACCCGCGGTCGCGCCTTGTGGCTGGCGGTGAACCTGATCACCGCGATCGTCGCCTCGCTGGTCATCAGCATGTTCGCCGACGAGATCGACAAGCTGGTGGCGCTGGCAGTGCTGATGCCAATCGTCGCATCGATGGGCGGCAACGCCGGTACCCAGACCATGACGGTGGCGGTGCGGGCAATCGCAACTCGCGAACTCACCCCCAAGAACGCGATGCGGGTGGCCTGGCGCGAAATCACCGTCGGTGCCATCAACGGCCTGGGCTTCGGCCTGTTGATGGCGATAGTCGCCGGCTTCTGGTTTGGCATTCCGATGCTGGCGGCAGTCATCGCCGTGGCCATGCTGCTGACCCTGGTCGCCGCCGCACTGGGCGGCATCCTGATTCCGATCCTGCTGGAAAAGTTCGACATCGACCCGGCACTGGCCTCGGGCCCCTTTGTCACCACCGTCACCGATGTGGTTGGCTTCTTCGCCTTTCTTGGATTGGCGTCGCTGATGCTGATTTGATCGCCTCTTGGAGCTGGCGACGACTCTGCATGAGCAGATAGCCAAGCTTGTTCTGCCCAGAGCCGTCCTGTCCCGCGCCCCAGAAGTCGTCCAACGGAGAACTCTCGACCGGCCTTGGCGCCTCGGCCCGCTCGCGCGGCGGGAGGGGGCCGCGCTATCCGCGTTCACCTCAGTGTCATGAAGATCAG
>DAIMJK010000056.1:10454-13986 GCA_036722245.1 Lysobacterales bacterium | reverse complement strand
GCTGGCGCAGTTGCACGCTGCGGGCGTCGACATCTCGATCGATGATTTCGGTCGCGGCTATTCCTCATTCAGCTATTTCAAGCACTTCCCGGCGCGTGAGCTGAAGATCGACCAGCTGTTCGTGGCTCAGGTCGCAGGCGACGAACGCGACCGCCAGATCGTCCGCTCGATGATCGAGCTGGCACACAACTTGGGCATGCGCGCGCTGGCCGAAGGCGTCGAGACCATCGAAGCCCTGCGCCTGCTGACCGACATGGGCTGCGACCGGGCGCAGGGCTTCCATATCGGTCGGCCGCGGCCGGTCGAGGATTGCCTGGAGCGGCCGCGAGAGGTCGTCTGAGCGAGTTGGTTTGAGACACACTCGTGTTTGAGAAAGTCCATTTTAGGACCCTGGGCCCTCAGAATCATGCAGATCCTTTACAGCCCCCGCTGCGCCCAGGTCACGAGCCGCCGACGGCGTCGGGTAGACTGAAAGTCTGATCCGAGGGGGAACAATGCGGACGCGCACGATCCTGTGCCTTTTTGGCTTGCTGCTGGTCACGCCGCTATGGGCGCTGGATAGCCGGCTGCAGACCAGCCAGTATCAGGTCCAGTGCTATGGCGTGGCGCATGGCCTGCCGCAGGGTTCGGTGCATTCGATCGTCCAGCACCCGTCGGGCTATCTGCTGCTGGGAACCAACCGCGGCCTGTCGCGCTTTGATGGTGCCCGGATCTCGCCGCTGGAGTTCGATGGTCAGCCGGTGCTGACCGAAACCCAGGTCCACAAGCTGCAACTCGCGGCCGATGGTGGTGGCGAGGCTGCGGCGCTGTGGGTGTCGGCCTTCGACGGGCTGTATCGGCTGGACAGCGAGGGTTTGCGGCGCTGGTCGGTCGCCGACGGGTTGCCGCAGAATCGGATCACCGCAGTCCTGGTCGAGCCCGACGGTATCTGGGTGGGGACCCAGGGCGGCGTGGTGTTCCTGCCCGATGGCGTCGAACTGCCGCAAGGGGCGGTGCCTGTGGGCACGATGCGGGTCAACAGCTTTGATCGCGATCCTGACGGCACGCTGTGGCTCGCGGCCACTGATGGTTTGTACCGGCAGCGACCGGGTGAGCCGATCGAACTGATCAGCCAGGGGATTTTCTGGTCGACCCTGCGCGACAGCAGCGGACGGCGCTGGTTTGGCGGCCGCCAGCGCAGCTACAGTCTGGATCCGGGCCCGGGCCAGAGGCTGGTCGCGATAGCTGAATCCGACGGCATGCCGGCCTTGCCGGTGCGGCAGATCCTGCAGGATCGGGACGGCCAGATCTGGTTCGCCAACGCCGGGGCCGGTCTGTATCGCTACAAGGGCGGTCGCTACGAGCGCGTCCCCGGACTTGGCTCCGATGTCGTCTATTCCGTCGCCCAGGATGCCGAGGGCAACCTCTGGGCGGGCACCTCCAGCGGCTTTTGCAGCATCCGGGATGGCGCGATCCTCGGTTACGGTCGGACCGAAGGCCTGGGTACCGACTTCATCCTCAGCATGGCCGCCGACGCGCACAACCGGATCTATGTCGGCAGCAATGGTCGTGGCCTTTTCCGTATCGATCAGGCCGAGGTCGAGTACCTGGGCAACCCCGGCGGCAGCCCCTTCGTCAACTGGCTGGGGGTGCTCGACGATGGCCAGCTGCTGGTGTCCAGCAACGCGGGCACCTTTCGCTGGAACGACGGTCAGAGCCAACCGCTGCACCCTGATCTGCCACCCTCAGGGGCCGGCTGGGTGGCCTCCGACAGCGAAGGTGTGCTGTGGCTGCGCAGCGGTGCGGCCCAGTTGCAACGGATTCGTGATGGCCGGCTGGAAGCACTCGAACTGGGCGATGGACGTGCTCGCTGGGGCTTTCGTGGTCGCTCCGGCCAGGTCTGGATCACTGGTGCCGGGGGGCTTTATCGGGCTCAGGGCGAGCGGCTGGAGCGGGTTGCCGAACTGGACGACAGCACCATCACCGCCTGCCAGTACGAGGACCACCGCGGGGTGGTGTGGTGTACCGGCCCTGGCGGCCTGCGGCGGGTCGAGAACGGCCTGATGCAGTTGCTCCGGCTTGACGTGTTTGCTCGCGGCGCCCTGCTGGCGCTGCAACCCGGGCCCGATGCGAGCCTGTGGATCGCCACCACCGCGGGTCTCTACCGCGCCTCGATCTCCGAGCTGGACGACTATGCCAACGGCGCCGAGGCACCGCTTATGCGGCGTTTCGATGAGCGTCACGGAATGCGCAGCAGCGAGTTCACGCGCGCCTACTCGCCCGGCATCGCAGCCAGTGGGACAGACGGCCGCCACTGGTGGGCGACGATGGCCGGCGTGGTTTCGGTTGATACCGCCCGGCTCGCAGTGGCGACCGAACCACCCGCCGCGCGCATCGAGGGATTGACTGTTGACGATGTTCCGGTGGTGCCGGATCTGCGCGGCCAGCTGGGCCCGGCCGTGGGCCGGGTGGCGATACGCTACACGGCGCTGAGCCTCACCGATGCGGCCAGTCTGCACTTCCGCTACCGGCTACAGCCCGGTGTCTACGGCTGGACCGAGACCACCGATCGGGAGATGGCCACCTATGGGTTGGCTGCGGGCGACTATCGCTTCGAGGTGCAGGCCAGCTTCGATCGCGGCCACTGGCCGGAAAGCGGCAGCCAGATCGAGTTCACGGTGCTGCCGTTGTGGTACGAGACCTGGTGGGCGCGCGGTGGCCTGCTGCTGGGCGTTCTCGGTCTGCTGATCGGCGTCCCGCTGCTGCGGATCCGGCGCCTGCGCCAGCATGCGCATACATTGGCGGTCGAGGTGGCGGCCCGGACCCGCGAGCTGCGCACGGCCAACAACCAACTGGTCTGGATGGCGCGCACCGACCCACTGACCGGCATTGCCAACCGACGCCATTTCGATCAGTACCTGGGTGAGCGTCTGGCGCAGCCGGATCTGCCCTTGGCCTTGCTGCTGGCCGACGTCGATGCCTTCAAGGACTACAACGATCGCTATGGACATCTGGCCGGCGACGATTGCCTGCAGCGCGTCGTCCAGGCGCTGGTCGCCGCCACGCCCGACGACGGTGCGCTACTGGCCCGCTTTGGTGGCGAGGAATTCGTGCTGCTGCTCGAGGGGGCCGCGGCCGAGCTCGCTGCCGATCTCGCGCGAGACATGCTGCAGGCAGTCCGTGCGTTGGCACTGGACCATCCCGATGCACCCGCCGGCGTGGTCACGATCAGCATCGGCTACGCATTGCGCAGCGGTCCCGCCGAGTCGGCCGATGCCCTGTTCCGGCGCGCCGACCAGGCCATGTACCGGGCCAAGGCCGAGGGCCGGAACTGTTTTCGCGGCGACGCATGAGAGTCAAGCTGAACCAGACGAGGCTGCCGTCACCAGCAGAGTCGGGAGTAGGAAGTCGGGAGTGCGCATCTGAAACGGTGCGTCAGTTGGCAATGCAGGTCTGGCGAGCGGAAGAGCTGATTGACCACAAGCGACGCCGGCGAGCGTCACCCGTCAGAAAGCGTCTGGATTCAGGAGAATCGTTGCTGTGCACGGCCGAT
>DAIMJK010000056.1:0-10444 GCA_036722245.1 Lysobacterales bacterium | reverse complement strand
GCTGTTGCAGGGCGAAAGTCGGGACTCGGCGGGCGCGAGGGACCAGCCTACGGTCAGGAGAATCGTTGCTGTGCACGGCCGATCGCAACCGCGGCCGTCTCGGCCGCCCGACGTAGCCCATCGTCCACACTGCGATCTGCATTCACCTCGGCCCAGAACTGCAGGGCCGCATCGGCTGCCCAGTGCCAGGCGTCGAATTGCTCGGGGGGGGGCGCGGGCGGTGCCAGCGTCCTTTCCACCAGGGCACCCTGCGCGCTGGGACGCCACAGCATCGGCAGCATGTCGTAGACCGGTGCGAGCCGCAAAGGCAACTCGTCGCGCAGGACCAGTGAGGCGTTGCCCAGATGCATGTCGGTGTTGCCGATCATCGCCCCGAAGCAATCGATGCGCCGCAGTTCCTCGGCGGCGTCTGTGTCGATCCAGCCAGCACCTTGCAATTCATTGGCGAACTGCGACCAGGAAATCGCTGCGTGGCCGAAAAGGGCAGCATTGAGCGCAGCCAGGGAAACCTGGCCGCGCCGGCCCAGGCGCGGGGTGCGGTCGAAGCGCGGCGACTCGAGAAACAACTGGCCACCGGCTTCCAGCACCCGGTCCGCGGCGGCCGCCACGCCCCGACGGTTCAGGGTCTGTGCCGCGAGCGCTTCGCAGCGCAGCAGCGAGGCCCAGCGCGCAGCGACCGGATTGCCGCCGGAATCGGTGAACTTGACGATCAGCGCGGCAAGGCCGTCCGCTGTCTGCAGCGTCGCGGTGAACTTCTGCTGCTCGCCGTTCGCCGACGAGCCCACCGGCTCACCGTTCAGAGCAGCCAGTGCTCGCTCCGGATAGGCGCGCTCGCGCTGGTCGAATGACAGCACATCGACCGGCTCATCGATGCCAGCCAGGGCTTGCGCCAGACTGCCTTCCCCCAGCACCAGATCACCAATCAGATCGTGGCCTGCGTGGAGCAGGGCGGTGATGACGTGATTGCCGGTCCATAACCTGAGGTCGCGCGGCAATCCCAGCGTGGCGGCGAGACGGTTGGCAAGATGACGGCCCAGAAAGCCCTGTGGCCGCAGGTCGTCCAGAAACCAGGGCAAGTCGGGAAAGACGCCAGCGCGAAACTCCGACGAAGGAGCAAAGGCCGGCAGCGGACGACGCGCGCGGAGGGCGAACTCGCTTCGGCCCACGGCATGCATCGTGCCGAGCGTTTCCACCGTGCACGATTCGGTGATCCGATACAGCGGCCAGGACGATTCGCTCCCGATTTGGCGCGGTGTGGTGTATAGCGTCGCCCGGGCCGCCCCGAAGCGCAGCACACGATCGCCGGCACGCGCCACTTCACGCGACAGCGTCGGGCGACTGACTCCGAGTGCCTGCCGCAGCTGCGCTGAAGGCATTGGCCCGCGCTGCCTAAGCAGCTCGGTCAGCCGCGAGGGGCGTCTGGAATCGTCGCTCATGAAACGAAGTATGAAACGATTTATGCAACGATGCTAGCGCGGATGCCTATTCTGTCGGGCCTGACATCGGCGTTACGGGGTCAGCCACTCCGCTGCAATGCCTGTTTCGTGAAACGATTTTTTGTGACTCTAGCCCGGATGCTCCATGAACGTGCGTCGCGAGGCCGCCGAGGGCGCGTCGTGGTGCGGTCCGCGGACTGTTTGACGGTGAAGGCGTAGTTTGCTCTACGTTGAGCCGGCAAACGGGAGTAGACCGTGAAAGCGGGCGGCGGCCGCAGTAGTAGATTTGTGGAACATCCGGGCTGGCTTTCTCGTCTGGTGCGGGCTAGCGCTAGCGTTGTGCGCACGGCAGGGTGCGTCGGGCCTCTGTGCCGATCCCGATGTCGGCCACGCTGATCCGGGCGCCGCTACGGCCGTGCAGGACCAGTGGTGCGACCACCTGGTCCAGGGTCGCGCCGTCGGCGCGGAAGCACTTGAGCATGCTGCCGACGTGCAGCCATTCATCGCGCGGCAGACTGTCCAGCGAGACTCGGTGCGGGCAGGCCGCGCCGCAACTCATGGCCATTTCGACCGAGCCGTCGCCTTCGAGCTTCAACCACAGCTCTACCCTGACGTCGCCGTTGGCCTCGCGATCAAGGTCGAGGGGTACCTCCGCAACGAGCGCGATGGCGCCGTCTTCCGCGAAGTGGAACTGGCGGGCGTCCTCTTGCGCCACGTGATCGACGCCGCGCACCGCGGGTTCCGTGCTGCCGGCCAGCGGCTGCCAAGCAAAGCCTTCGATGACTGCGCCACGGCTGAACCAGCGTCGTTCGGCGCCAGCGCCGACCACACCGGGCTCCTCATTCAAGGCTTGCCAGGCGCTGGGCTGGTGGCCGTAGTCGAGGCCGAAGCCCAGCGGAAACAGCGGGTCATAGCCCGGATCATGCGGGTTGAGCCGTGTCTGATCGGCGCGCTTGGGCCAGGAGAACGACAGCCGACCGCGAAAGTCGTGGGCGACGCTGCCATCGGCGTTGGCGAGCAGCACGTCGGCCACACCGCCGCCTTCTGACCCTGGCAACCAGGCCGCGACAAATGCATTGGCGAGGTTGAGTTCGCGATTGACCCACAGCGGCCGACCGGAGATGAACACCGCGACCACCGGAATGCCTGCATCGGCCAGACGGCGCATCAGCGCCAGATCCGAGTCGTCGCCAGGGCTGTAGCGCAGATCGGGCAGATCGCCCTGGAACTCGGCGTACGGATCCTCGCCAAATACTACGATGGCGACGTCGGGCTGGTCCTGGAACTCGCCCTGCGGCGAAAGCACGGCGTGTCCGCCGGCGGCCTGGATTCGCTCGACCAGGGCGGCGCCGATTGACTGGCCATTGGGGAAATCGGCATTGGTGGTGCCGGTGCCCTGCCAGGTCAGGGTCCAGCCGCCGGACTGCTTGCCGATCGCATCGGCACCGTCGCCGGCAATCAGCACATGCGCGGTTGGCAGGATCGGCAGGCTGCCGTCATTCTTCAGCAGCACCAGCGATTCGCGCACCGCCTGACGCGCCACCGCCCGGTGCTCGGCGCTGCCGAGCAGGACGTAGTCACCGGCGAACTCGCGCGTTGAGGGCAGGACCGGATCGAGGATACCGGCGCGCGCCTTCACCAGCAGCACCCTGCGAGCAGCGGCCTCGACGGTCGCCAGCGGCAGCTCGCCGCTGCGCGTGGCTTTCAGCAGGGAATCAAAGATGCCTTTCCAGGAGTCCGGCGCCATGTAAAGGTCAAGCCCGGCCTCGACCGCGGCAAGGCAGTTGTCGTTGCTGCAGCCGGGAATCTGTCCATGCGCATTCCAGTCGCCGACGATAAAGCCGCCGAACTGCCAGCGCTCCTTGATCACACCGGTCAGCAGGCTGTGATTGGCGTGATGCTTGACGCCATTCCAGCTCGAGAACGAGGCCATGATTGTCTGCACGCCGGCTCGCAGCGCTTCGACATAGCCTGGCGCATGGATGTCACGCAGGGCCGCCTCGCTGATGAGCGCGTCGCCCTGGTCGCGGCCATCCGCAGTGCCGCCATCGCCGACGAAGTGCTTGGCGGAAGCCAGCACCCGCCGCGGCCCGAGGAAGTCGGGGTCACCGACTCTGCCCTGGATCCCTTCGACCACGGCCGCGGCGAAGGAAGCCACAATGGCCGGATCCTCCGAGTAGCCTTCGTAGGTGCGTCCCCAGCGATCGTCCTGGGGCACGGCGAGGGTTGGCGCAAAGGTCCAGTCCAGACCGGTAACCCGCGCTTCCAGCGCAGTCACCTCGGCAATCCGTCGGACCAGATCGGGGTTGCGCGTGGCACCCAGGCCGATGTTGTGGGGGAAGATGGTCGCGCCGATCACATTGCTCTGCCCGTGCACGGCATCGATGCCGAACATCACCGGTACGCCGGGTCGACCCTGATGGGGCTTGAGCGAGGCGCGATGGTACTCGTCAGCCAGCGCCAGCCATTCGGCGGGACTGGCGTTGTAACGACCACCCGGATCGGAGTTGCCGCCGGCCAGGATCGACCCGAGCGGATAGCGCTCAAGATCGCCAGGCTGCATGCTGCCGATATCACCCTGCACCAGCTGGCCGACTTTCTGTTCCAGCGACATACTGGCGAGCAGCGCATCGACACGCTCGATGAGGGCCGGATCGTCGTCCAGTGGCCATTCGATGGCTGGCCATGTGGCCGGGTCGGCGACGCCAGACGGTGCGGGCGCCGCTGCCGTGCTTGTGACCGCGGCGGCAAACAGGCTGGCAAACAGGCCCGCGCCGTGGATCCGAAGGCGCGAGCGATGGGGGCGAGGCGTGCCGGGAATGGTGAGCATCGGGTTCTCCGCTGTGCGGAGGCCACAGCCGGCTCCGCGAGGCGACCTTGGCGGAAGATGACAGCGTTGTCAACTTCCGCGCGGGTGGGGCCCGAGTCGGACTGATGGTTCAACGAAGCGTCGTGTTTCCAGGGCCCAGGGCCCAGTCAAGCTCGCCCTGTAGCTTGGCGTCGCCGATCGTGCCGCGTGGCCGTGCACTCTTCCGACCCAAAAGTGCCGCAGTCAGGAATGGGGCTCGAACCCGCTCTTCTGGGCCCTGTGCCCTGGGCCCTGGGCCCTTTGCTCTTGGTTCCCCAGGACATCGCCTCGATTCACACACCGAAGACTGGCGCTCAATGACAGCGCTGTCTATGATCTGACCGTCGGGCATTCGCCAAGCACGCCGGGGAGCGCTGTGAAAGCAAACGCAATGGCGCGCCAGCAGCGGCTGCGCTGGAGTGAACGGCTGGGTTATGGCGCCGGCGATCTCGGCTTCAATCTCTACTGGACCACTATGGCCTCGTTTCTTGCGGCCTTCTATACCGACGTGTTCGGCATTTCGCCGGAGGCGGCGGGCACCTTGTTGTTCGTCACCCGCATCGTCGACGCCTTCACCGACCCGGTCATGGGCGCTCTGGCTGATCGTAGCCGCAGCCGCTGGGGCAAGTTCCGTCCGTACCTGTTGTTCGGTGGCTTGCCGCTGGCCGCGGCAGGGGTGCTCACCTTCAGTACGCCCGAGCTCGGGGGCGGCGCAAAGCTGATCTACGCCTATGCCACCTACACCACCCTGATGCTCGCCTACACGCTGGTCAACATGCCCTACTCGGCGCTCTCCGGGGTGATGACCGCGCATGGCGGAGAGCGCACCACGCTGATCAGCGTGCGCTTTCTGTTTGCCTTTACCGGCGGCGCCCTGGTCAACAAGTACACCCTGCCGCTGGTCGAGGCCTTCGGCGAGGGCGACGCCCAACTGGGCTGGCAGCGCACGATGATGCTTTACGGCGCGGTTGCAATCGCGCTGTGCGTGGTCGCCTTTGCCGCCACGCGTGAGCGCATTGCCCCACCGCCGGCGCAACGCAGCAGTCCAGCGCAGGACCTTCGGGATCTGCTTGCCAGCCGACCGTGGCTGATCCTGTTCGTGCTCGCCATGCTGATCATGATGACGATCACCCTGCGGGCCGGATCGGCCTACTACTTCTTCACCTACTATCTGGAGCGCCCCGACCTGCTTCCGGACTACCTGCTGCTGCAGATGGTGGCCTATGCCGCTGGCGCCCTGTGCGCGCCGATCCTCGTCCGGTATGTCGACAAGGCGCGATTGCTGGCCGGCCTGATGGGCGCTGTCGCGGTCCTGTCGCTGCTGTTCTACCTGGTTCCCGCCGAGAGCATCTGGCTGATGTTCGTGCTCAACGGGCTGATCAGCCTGGCGCTTGGCCCGAAGTCGCCATTGACCTGGTCGATGTATGCCGATACCGCTGACTACAACGAGTGGCGTCACGGCCGCAGAGCGACCGCGATGACCTTCGCGGCAGCAACCTTCTCGCAAAAGCTGGGTGGCTCGCTGGCCGGCGCGGGCATGCTGTGGATGCTGGGCGGCATCCATCTGATGCAGACGATGCTGCCCGGCGTGTTCGCCCTGCTGGCCATGCTGGCGGCGTCCTACTACACGCTGGGTGGTCCCCAGCTGACAGGCATCCAACGCGATCTGGATGCGCGAGCGGGCTCGTCATGAGCGGGCCTTTGCTGAGCCGTAGCCAGGATGGAAGGCGCTGCGCGCTGCACAGCCCGGTGGCGATGCCCTCCGCCTCGGCGTACTTGTGGAACCGACACATGCTGTTGCAGGCGAGCTGCCGCGGCTTTGTCTCGGCGCAGCACCTGCAGCCCGAACCGGCGCGCTACTCCTACGGCCCGATGCTGGAGGCAACCACCTTCATGCAGCCGGAGCAGCCGCGCTACGCTCACCAGCCCGGGCGCTTCTTCTACGTCAGGCAGGCCGGGGACGGGCGGCTCTACTCGCTGCCCTACGAGCCGGTGCGACGGCGCCCGGACAGCTTCAGCTTTTCGGCCGGAATGACGGATCTGGAATGGCGGGTCCGCTACGGACCGCTCCACTGTCAACTGACCCTGCGCCTGCCGCCGGACGATGTGCTGGAGCTGTGGTCGCTGGTCCTTCACAACGAGGGTGATCGCAGCCTGAGTTTCAGTCTGTACTCGTGCTTCAGCATCGGCTACATGAGCTGGATGAACCAGTCGGCCTGCTACCGAGCCGATCTGGGTGGCGTACTGGCCCGTTGCGTGACGCCCTACCAGCGGGTCGAGGAGCTGCCGCGCATCCTGCAGGCCAAGGACCTGAGCTTCCTGCTTCACGAGCGCGAACCGCTGTCCTGGGAGACGGCCCGCGAGCGCTTCGAAGGGGAAGGTGGTCTGCATGATCCCGACGCGCTGCGTCAGCCGATGCTGGGGCGCGGCGATGCGCTGTACGAGTCGCCGCTGGCCGCGCTGCAGTATCAGGTTCAGCTCGCTCCGGCCGAGGCTAGCTGCTATCGCTTCCTGTTCGGTCCGGCGCAGGCCGAGAAGGACGTGCTCGCGCTGCGCCGTCGCTACCTGTCGGCCGCCGGATTCAGCCAGGCGGCGAGTGATTCGGCGCGCTACCACACCGTCTCGCAGGGTGTGCTGCAGGTGACGACGCCCGATCCCGACTTCGATGCCTTCGTCAACCAGTGGTTGCCGCGGCAGATCCACTACCACGGCGAACTGCATCGGATGAGCACCGATCCGCAGACGCGCAACTTCCTGCAGGACGCCATGGGCATGAGCTATGTGCGCCCATCGGCCACGCGCTCGGCGCTGCTGCTGGCGCTGGCGCAGCAGCAGCCATCGGGTGCGATGCCGGACGGCATTCTGCTGCACCCGGATGCCAGTCTGAAGTACATCAATTGCGTGCCACATACCGACCACTGCGTCTGGCTGCCGGTGTGCCTGGACGCCTATCTCGACGAGACCGACGACTTCGATCTGCTTGATGTGTCCGTCCAGGGTGACGACGGTAGCGCGCTTTCCGTCGCCGATCGGATCACCGCCGCCATGCATTGCTTGCTCGCCCACCGCGATGCGCGCGGGCTGAGCTACATCGGCCAGGGTGACTGGTGCGATCCGATGAACATGGTGGGCCATCTGGGTCGCGGCGTCTCCGGCTGGCTGTCCATCGCCACCGTGCATGCGCTGCGGCTCTGGGCTGCCAGGCTGCACGCGCGTGGCGCGGAATCACAGGCGCAAGCGCTGCTCACCGGCGCCCGGCAAATGGCCGATGCCGTGCATACCCATCTGTGGGATGGCGCCTGGTTTGCACGCGGGATCACCGATGCCGGTGTCAAGTTTGGCGTCAGCAGCGACCTCGAGGGACGCATCTTTCTCAATCCACAGAGCTGGTCGATGCTCGCCGACATCGCCACGCTGGCGCAGCGCGACGCGATGCTGGCGCAGATCAGCCGGCAGCTCGAGACGCCTTACGGCGTGATGTTGTGCGCACCAGCCTATACGGCGCTACGCGCTGATGTCGGCCGCGTCACCCAGAAGTTTCCTGGTAGCGCCGAGAACGGCTCGATCTACAACCATGCCGCCGCGTTCTTCGCCGCCGCGCTGTATCGCATCGGCGCGGGTGATCGCGCCTTTGGCGTGTTGCGCCGGATGCTGCCCTCGCAGGACGAAGCCGAGCAGCGCCAGCGCGGACAGTTTCCGGTCTTCCTGCCGAACTACTACCGCGGCGCGATCGACCTGCACCCGCGCACGGCCGGGCGCTCCAGCCAGCTGCTGCACACCGGCACCGGCAGCTGGTACTACCGCTGCCTGATCGAACAATTGTTCGGCTTGCGCGGCTGCCGCGAAGGGCTGCGAATCGCACCGCAGCTGCCGGCACACTGGGCGCATGCGCGGGCGACCCGGCTTTTTCGCGGCGCGCGTATCGAACTCGTCTGCCGCCGTGGCAGCGTCTGGTCGATGCAAGTCGATGGTGTGTCCTGCAGCGAGCCGCTGTTGCGCGACCCGCAGGCCGGGCGCTGTTATCACATCGAACTGACCCTGCCCGGGGCGGTAGCCTGATGAGCGCCGCCGGCGCGACGGTCGCGTCAGAGGCGGATCGGTCGCCCGATCGACCGGGCGGTCGAGCGGGAACTGGCGCCTGCCCCGAACCGCTGGTGGTGCTCATGGGGGTCAGTGGCTGCGGCAAGTCGACCCTGGCGAGCGCGCTGGCAGTCCGGCTGGGTTGGAGCGTCCTGGAAGGCGACGACTTCCATCCGCTGGCAAACCGCGAGCGGATGGCCGCAGGTCTTCCGCTCGATGATCGCATGCGCGAGCCTTGGGTCGCCGAGGTCTGCCATCGCGTGCTGGCCAGTCGCGGCCCCGTGCTGTTGGCATTCAGTGGCCTGCGTCGCGCGCACCGTGCACGCCTTTGCGTCTTGCGCCAGAACGTACTGTTCCTCCACCTGCAGGTACCGACCGCCATGCTCGAGCAAAGACTGCGTCAACGTACAGGACATTTCATGCCGCCCGACCTGCTGGCCAGCCAACTGGCGGCGCTGGAGTCTTTCGACGGCGAAGCGCGGGTCCTGAGCCTGGACGGGGCGGCCCCTGCCGAGGCGCTGCTGCAGCAGGCATTGCAGGCGCTGTCGAATTGGCCCGCAGCACAGCGGTGGCTGAAATGAGCAGGCCGCGTCGCGCGCTGTGCCTTGCTCTGGCCCTGCTGCTCTGGCTGGCCTCGTCGGCGCATGCCGGTGCCGGTTCGCGCGACCAGCGTGAAGTGACCTACCACGCGCCGCGAGCGCATGGCAGCCTGACCATCGATGGTCGCGCTGTCGAGCCCGATTGGCAAAGGGCGGCGTGGCGACCACTGCTTTACTTGATGGACGGCAGCCCACCGGACAGCGCGCTGGACTTCAGTGCACGCTATCGCGCACTTTGGCGCAGCGACGCGATCTACCTGCTGGTGGAACTACGCGACGACATCCTGCTCGACAGTGTCGCCGATCCGCTCGACCGCTACTGGGACGATGATGCACTCGAGGTCTTCGTCGACGAGGACAACGCGGGCGGCCCGCACCAGTATGACGACGCGGCCTATGCCTACCACATTGCCCTGGATGGCCAGGTGGTCGACATCGGTCCGCGCGGCCCCGGTGAGGCACCCGGACCACGCACCTATCCCGATCACGTGCAGGCGCGCTGGACCCGTGACCGAGACGATCCGACCCTGTTGATCTGGGAAGTGCGGGTGCAGCTCTTTGCGCAAGGGGAGCCGGAGCGGCCGGTTCGACGGCATGTGGGCAAGCGCATCGGCTTCATGCTGGCCTACTGTGACAGCGATCAGCCGGGCGCGGGCCGCGAGCACTTTGTCGGTGACATCGATATCCCACCGCGCGACGGCAGCCGCAACCTGGGCTATCTGGATGCCGACGTGTTCGGGGTCATGCTGCTGGTCGACTAGTCGGCCATGCCGTTTCGATCAAGCGACGGTGCGCGAGGCACGCGTTGCGACCGAAACGATCCGGGTCATTGTCCAGCGCTGTCTTCAACTATTGACAGCGTTGTCATTAGGAATTTTATAGTAATATTACAGCTCCGAGCTGACACAATTGGCGATTAAACCAACAGCAGTCATTAGCTTCTTGTTTATCTGGTTGAATATGTTAGATTAAGCGAGCTGATTTAAGGATAGTTGGGTATATGGACATACTGACATTAAATATAATTAATCTTATGCTGGGCATTTTTGCCGCAGCCATTTTGATCGCCTCGCTTAAGCATTTTTGCTACCACCCATTCTTAAAGTTCTGGTGCTGCGCGGCCATCGCCTTAACGCTCAATGCCTCACTCGGCATGCTACACTACTTTGTCATTGATCTCGCTTATTGGCTAGTGCCTGGGATCAGCAATACCGCTACGATTGCCATACATCTGTTTATTTTTACTGGCTTGCTGGCGTTTTTTAGCATACGCCGCCCTACCGAGCTATTTACCTACTCGGAAACCAATACCTTAGCGCAGCAGCTAAAACCAACAGTAACCATTTCCAAGCTGGAGATCGCTTGCATTAGCTTATTTTTAGCGACCAGCTTTGTGTTAGCCTTTACGCCCTTTGCCCAAGTCGACATCGTTAATCGGTTAATCATTTACTTTCCAATTATTTTGCTGTTAAACGGCCTTA
>DAIMJK010000055.1:12878-14003 GCA_036722245.1 Lysobacterales bacterium | reverse complement strand
CAGAGGACTGCTTGACCGGGACCCTGGCCCTGATACCGCAGGTGGTTGATGCCGTCCGCGCGCCAGTGATCGCCGCTGGCGGCATCGCCGATGGTCGCGGCATCGTCGCGGCGCTAGCGCTTGGGGCCGAGGCGGTGCAGATCGGTACCGCCTTCCTGGCCTGCGACGAATCCAATGCGCCGAGCTTGCATCGCGATTTGCTGTTCACCCCGCAAGCCCGGCACACCGCGCTGACCCGAGCGTTCAGCGGCCGCCTGGCGCGCGGTGTAGTCAACGCCGTGATGACTCACTTCGAGACCGCGCGAGGAACGATTCCGCCGTATCCAGTGCAGAGCTGGTTGACGGCTGGCTTGAAGGCCGCAGCGGTGGCGGCCGGCCGGACAGATCTGATGTCGCTTTGGGCAGGCCAGGCGACGCCGCTGCTTCGGCATCGGCACGCCGACGCGCTTGTGCACTCCTTGGTGAGGGAGGTCGAGGCGATCATTGCCGAGGCCTGACAGGTCACCCGCCAAGCTCTGCTCGGCGGCACCTGGATCGCCGTCATGGCGTGCCCGGAGAGGCGTGAGGCGTGGTCATTCCACTGTTGCTCAAAGATCGACGAAGAGTTCCTTCGCGTGAGCACGGGAGACACAGGGGGTGAAGCCACCGCAAGCGCGGTCTTCGTTCGTGAGTACGCTGTCGCGATGATCGGGTTCGCCGCCCACGCATTGGATTCGGCAGCTACCACAGGTCCCGGTCCTGCAACTCGACGCGAGATCGATGCCAGCCTGTTCCAGCGCCTCCAGGGCCGACTGGCCGGCGCCGACTTCGACGCGCTTGCCGGATCGCACCAGCACGAGGTTGAAGGCATGATCGACATCCGCTGCCAGCGGCGGCGCGAAGCGTTCAAAGCGGATCCGCTCCGCGGGCCAAGCCAGCCGTGCAGCCTCGCCGCGCACGGCGTCGATCAGCCGCTGCGGTCCGCAGGCGTAAACGATGCTGTCCGGATCCGCCTGCGCAAGGACTGCGGCGATGTCGAGTCGCCGATCGGATCCGATGTGCAGCTGCACGCGGTGCTGCAGCAGGCGCCTGAGTTCGCCGACATAGGCGGCGTCTGCTTCTGACCGGACCGCGTAGTGGACGCGA
>DAIMJK010000055.1:3825-12868 GCA_036722245.1 Lysobacterales bacterium | reverse complement strand
CCGTCCTTCTTCCACGAGCCGCTCGGCCATCGCCTTGATTGGCGTGATGCCGATGCCGCCGGCGATGAGCAGCGCCGGGCGCTCGTCATCGTGCAGTGCAAAGCCATCGACAGGCGCTGGGCAGTCGATCTGCAGCCCGAGCCCATAGTCGCCGTGGATCGCGGTCGAACCCACCCCATTGGCCAGCACGGCGATTTCATAGCGATCCGTGCCACGCGGGTCGACGCTGATGGAGTAGCTTCTCCAGGCGAGTTGCCCGTTGACGCGCACCGGCACCCTGAGATGGGCGCCGGGCCGGGCCGCTGGAAGGACCGCACCGTCGCGGGAACGCAACTCGTAGGCGCGTATTCTGGGAGTGAGCTGGCGTACTCCTGAAATGACCAGTGGCAGCGGGCCGTCGCCCAATCGCGGCGGAGGCGCATCGACCTGCTCGCTCTGGCATTGCTCGGCCGCATTGAGCCGCTCGATCAGTGGGGCGATGGACTCGGCAAGCTCCGCTTCGGTAAACCGCGGCGTGATGTGCTGCGGACAGTTCCAGTCGAACCCCTCGATCGATATGACCAGGCCGCGCTCGATGTGCGCGTCATAGGACGCGTCGCGCAGCCGCTGGATCAAGTCGGGCTCGGACCCCACGTCGATGATACGTGCGTGTCCGAGGATCTTGAGCCGCCGCCGGGCCGGGTAGTCGACCAAAAACAGCGAGACACGGTCGTCGTTGAGCAGGTTGCCGACCGACACGTACTGGCGATTGCCGCGATAGTCGGCGAAACCCAGGGTCCGCTCGTCGAGCACCTTCAGGAATCCACGCGGACCGCCCCGGTGCTGTACATAGGGCCAGCCCGTCTCCGAAACGGTCGCCATGTAGAAGCTGTCGCGGGCGGCGATGAACGCCCGCTCGCTCTCGCTGAATCGGTCGCGCGCGGCTGCTTCTGGCTCTTTGAAGCGCTCGTAGGCACCGCGTGATCCAAGGATTTCCTGCACGCGCTTGACGGCCGGGGTGAACATCAGTTCGGCGAATCGGTGGGGCACGGTGCTCTCCCGGGCAGGCGACCGGCCGGGTCAGGCCTGGCCGGTCGCTGGGGGTCAGGCGGCCCTGAGCAGGGCGACCTGCGGGAAATCGATCGCGACCCGCGTCGACTTGCCCAGGATGTTGGTGAAGATGTTCAGCGCCACGTGGGCGATGACTTCGACGATTTCCTCCTCGCTGAGCACGTCCCTGGCCGACTGGAATTCGGCGTTCGAGACATCGCCCATGGCATTCACGAGCGCGCGTGCGAACTTGACCGCCGCCGCGCCCTTGGGGTCTGCCGAGGTGCCGTGGCGGGCCGCCTGGATCTCGCCCTCGCTCAGGCCGACCGACTTGGCGATGACGGTGTGGGCGGACACGCAGTACTGACAACCGTTCTGCTCGGCCACCGCCAGCGCAATGCGCTCACGGGTGGGCGCATCGAGTGCACCGCGACTGGCAATGATGTAGAGCCCAAGAAAGCCATCGAGGGCGACCGGCGCGTTGGCCAGCACCTTGATGAAGTTCGGGGTGATTCCCAGGCTGGCCTGGACGGCGTCAAGCAGCGGCCTGGCGGCATCCTTGGCCTGGGAGGGGTCGACGATGGTGATACGGGACATGGGGAACTCCTGTGGGGGATGGGGACGCCGTTGCGGCAGGTTTGCCGGGCGCAGGAGCATCTTGCCTATTGCGAAGTTCAAGATAAATATCGTAAAAGTAAATACATTATTGCCAAAAGCGCAATTAAGATGGATCGCTTGAGTTCACTGACCGCGTTCGTCAATGTCGCTGATCTCGGCGGCTTCGCTGCCGCGGCACGCGCCATGCGGGTCTCACCCACCGCGACCACGCGCGCGGTCGCGGCGCTGGAGGAGCGCCTGGGCGTGGTCTTGTTTGCACGCACCACGCGCTCGGTGCGGTTGACCGATGATGGGGCCCAGTTCCTCGCTCGGGTGCGGCAGGTGCTCGCTGATCTGCAGACTGCCGAGCACCTGATCATGGGAGCGCAGTCGGAACCGCAGGGCACACTTGCGGTCACTGCCCCGATGCTGTTTGGCCGCATGCACGTGGTACCGGTCATCGCTGGGCTGCTCGACCGCCATCCGAGACTGGCTGTGCGTCTGTTGTTGCTGGACCGTCCAGTGCAACTGGTGGAGGAAGGCGTTGACGTGGCTGTCCGCATCGGCGACCTGGCCGACAGCGCGCTCAGGGCGGTCCGGCTTGGCGAGGTCCGCCGCATTCTGGTGGCCAGCCCTGCCTACCTCGATCGCCATGGCACGCCCAAGGCCATTGGCGATCTCCGCGCGCATGCGCTGGTCGCTTTCTCTGGTATCACGCCAAACGACGAATGGCGCTTCGGACCGCAGGGCAAGACTGCGCTGCACGTGGCGCCACGCCTGCTGGTCAACAACGCGGACGCGGCCATTGCCGCCGTTGTGCACGGGCTGGGGATCGGCCGCTTCCTGTCCTATCAGGTGGCCAACGAACTGGCCGCAGGAAGCTTGCGAAGCGTGCTCGACGAGGTTGCGCCAGCGCCCGATCCGATCAACGTGATTTTCTCGTCCAGCCGCTCTGCATCACCGATGATCCGCAGCTTCGTCGAGGCGGCGAAGCGCTCGCTTCGTGGTGCGGCATTCTGAAGACTGGTTGATGCAAGTCGATGGAGTACATTCCTGCAGCGTCAGCGGGACTGGACTTGGCCGCCGCCAACAGTGTGCTGGCAAGGATCAGAATTGCAGCCGCAGACGCTGCAGGGGCGTCAGATCAGCCTTGGGATCCCTAGCGGCATTGGGTTCCACTCGCGTTGCAATTGACGCTTCTGAAATTATTGCGTTGCTCCTCTACCGCAATCTGGCGAAGTTCGCGCTGCTTGGGTGTGAGGCACTCCGTCCGGGTCAGGCGAGAACCGGTGGCGCGCACTTTTTCGCAGGTCTTGCCGGCTTTCGCCGTGCCCTGGATGATCACCATCATCTGCTCCTGCGCGCCAGCGAGGCGGATCTGTTCGGGGAGGCTCAGCTCGTCGGTGCCGTCCCGCCCGGCGAGCAACTGGGCGATGTCCTGCTGCGCGGCCTGCAGCCGCGCCAGGTCCGCCGGAGTGATGGCGCCGAAGCGTCCCTCTCGTGCATTGCTGACGGCACGCTCGACCTCGGCAAGGATCGACTGGGCGGAAAAGGCGGTCGTTGACTCCGTCCCGGCCGTGCTGCGCTGGCCTTCGGCCGTCATGGCCGCTTGACTCGACAGCGCGAGCAGGCCGATGACGCAAAGGTGTCGGAACGTCAGGGTGGGGGCTGAAAAGGCCATGGCGGTTCTCCGTGGTGAACACAAGGGTGGTCTGGTGCCGGACCACCCAAACCTAGACTGAGCCGGTGGGTGTCGGTGCGCAAGCCTGACCGGATCCCGCGCGTCCGTGGTCGATGTTCAGGAGTTCGCAGCCCGGTCAGGTCGATCGTCTCTCAGGTTCGGCCGGCCGTCGCAACGCGCCGGGCGGTACTCCGGTGACGCGCTTGAAAGCGCGGCGGAAAGCGGCCGGGGTTTCATAGCCCAGGCGCCCGCTGATCTCCTCGACCGAGAGCTTGCCTTCGCGCAGCAGGCGCTCGGCACAACGCATCCGCCATTCGGTCAGGTAGGCGATCGGGGTCTGCCCCAGCAGGCGGCTGAAGCGGGCCATGAAGATCGTGCGCGACAGGCCGGAGCGGTTGGCCAGGTCGATGATCTGCCAGGGCCTTCCCGGTTCTCGGTGGATGGCCTTCAGGACCGGTCCGATGGCCGGGTCGGCGACCGCTGCAAGCCAGCCGATGTCCGGCGCCTGGTCACGCAACTGGCGTCGGGTAAGCATCACGAACAGTGTCTCCGACAGCTTGTCCAGGATCGCCTGCCGGCCGGGGCCGCTGTCGATCGCTTCCTCGCTGAGCAAACGGGCGATCGCCGCCAGCCGCGCGCTCTCGCCCTCGGCGCGCACGACGATGCAGTCGGGCAGCGATTCGATCAGCGGATTGTCGTGGCCGTGCAGGAACTCGAAGGCGCCGCAGACCAGATGGGTTTGTGGCTGCTCGATGGTCCAGCTCGGGAACACCGTCTCTCCCTGGCCCAGCAGGCCGGGCTGACCGCCCAACACATGCCAGCCGGTCCGCGGGAAGACGACCAGGTCGCCGCTGGCCAGCGCCAGCGGCGCTTGTTGCGGTCGCTGCAGCCAGCAGGCGCCGCGCGCGACGAGGTGAAAGCTCGCCTGGTGGGCATCGCCTGGATTGATCTGCCAGGCGCCACACAGCCGGGGACTGGCATAGACATGGGCGCGAAAGCCGAAGCTGAGGAGCAGATCGTCGATCAGATCGAACTCCGCTGTGCCCATCAGGGAATCGCGTTGCTCGGCGGACGGACTGGTACCCGTTGCGGACTCCGGGACATGCGGGTCGGGCGTGCTGGAATTGCTGATTATGCGCATGAAATCCATAAAAATGGAAGTAAAGTGTATCTTAAGATATCAATATAGCACGTTCAATCTCCAATCGTCCCAATCATAAGCATTCAGTGCTGATCGAAAGTCATTCCTGCGAGGCCGGGTCTTTGTACCTGTCTGTCATTGGCGCTGGGCCCAGAGCCGACCGCCTCATCTGCTTCAACGACCCGCTTGTGCAAGGAGTACTGCCCATGTTCACCTCGATCCTGCAATGGATTCACGCTCTGCGGCTGGGACTGTCCGGTATCGGAACGGATGTCAGCCTGCTGCTGTTGCGCCTGATCATGGCGCACGAGTTCTGGGAGGCCGGGGCAGAGAAGCTCAACGGCAGCAACTGGTTCAGCGGCATCCAGGATCAGTTCCCGTTTCCGTTCAATGCCGTGCCGGCCGAACTGTCCTGGTGGTTGGCGACCTGGACCGAACTGGCTGCCGCGGTCTTGCTGGTATTCGGTTTGTTCACCCGCTTCGCCGCCTTCTCCCTGCTGATCCTGACTGGCGTGGCCATGGCCAGCGTGCACTGGCCGGAAAGCTGGAGTTCGCTGGCCGAACTGTGGCAGGGCTTCGTGATCTCGGACAAGGGTCAGGGCAACTTCTATCTGCCGCTGCTGTTCGCGGTGATGCTGGTGCCGCTGGTCTTTCAAGGGCCGGGGAGACTGAGCGCGGACGCGCTGCTGGCGCACTGGCTGCTCCAGTCAGAGGCGGCCAGAAGCGATGCGATGGGTGCCGACGGCGTCAGTCTGCGCATGCAGATCGCACTGGTTCTGCTGGTCTTGGGGCTGCCATTGGCACAGGTCATGCCGTTGGCCGGCTGGACCATCGTGCTGGTCGGCGCCGCAATGGGCGCCGCCGAGTTGTTCCTGTCCAGCGGCGCTAGCCGACCGGCGCAGGCAGTCGACACGACCCAGCTCCGGCAGTAGGCCTGAGCCATGTTGAGCAGCTTGCGCATCCAGGCCGCGACCGCGCTCGGCATGGTCGTGCTGTTGTTTCTGTTCGCCTTGAGCCTGCAGGTGCGTGGCTTCGAACGGGCCATCAACGAGCAGAGCATGCTGACCGAACTCAGTGCGCTGGTGGCACGGGTCGACGATGTCGAGCGGCGAGGCCGGGGCTATGCCGCGGTGGCGCCGCGCGACTACGAGAGCTACTACCGCGATGTGGCGGTGATCTACGGCGACTGGAAGGCCGACCTGCAGACGCTGCAGGCGAACATCGACGCGCTGGCGACGGCGGTGGAGTCGTCCGATTCGACCGCGGTGACCGGCGGCTACGCCGAGTTGCGGCGGCAGCACGAGGCCTTTCGGCTCGGACTGGCCGAGAAGCTCGGCCCGGACGAGCAGGAGCCACAGCTGGAGTGGGGCGCGCAGTTCATCGAGGCCAATGCACCGGCTCTGCGAGCCGCCGCGGTGCAACTGGAAGAGGCGGCCAAGGCGATGGTGGCGCGGCACCTGCAGGGGATGCGCTGGACCACCCGTCTGACCTGGTTGTTCGGTGGGATCGGGCTGGTCCTGCTCGGCTGGTGGTTCTGGCGCCGGGTCATCTCGCGCATCGGCAAGGTGGCCGTTGCCTGCCGGGCGGTCGCCGAAGGTGCGTTTGGCGAGCGAGCCGAAGTTGACGCGGACGATGAACTGGGCGTGCTCGCCACGGCCTTCAATCAGCTGTCCTCACGCACCCGGGTCGTGCTCGGCGTGCTCGATCGATTGCCGGATGGTGCCGGCGCCGAGGACGCCTTCGACCTGCTCTGGCAGGAATCGCGTGATCACCTCGGCCAGTCCTGGCAGGGCCTGTTCGAGTTTGATGCGAAGGCGGGTGAAGCACAGTTGTTGCTGCAGAACGAGCGCGAGGGCGTGAACTTCGGTGAGGCGGGCAACCGCTTTGCGATGCGCGGCATTGTCGACACGCTCGATCTGGCGCAGTCCGGCTCGGCCTTCTGGGATGACATCCGGCGTCACACGCTGGATCCGTCGCAGGGTCGGCTGCTGCGCGAGCTGTCCAGACGCGACCTGCGTTCGCTGGCGCTGGTGGCGTTGGCGGCGCCTGGCCAACCGCAGCGCATCCTCGCCTTCGCCTGGCCGGGAGAAACAGTGGAGTCGGGCGTGGCCCGATTCCTCGGGGGACTCGGCCGTTTCCTCGGCCGGATCCTGGTCCAGCCACCGCGCACTGCCGAGGTGGCGATTCGCGCAGTGTCCTGATTCGGACCCCGCACCTGGAGGCAAGTACATGAATGCTCTAACAGTCAATGCACTGCCGTCGTGTCCATGGCCGAAGCTCGCCGATCCACGCGTCCGCGTCAGCTTTGCCATGAGCGTCCACACGTCACGCTGAACCGGGCATCGGTGCGGTGCCTTCAATCGAATCACGCAAACGAACTTGGGGCAAACATCGTGGCATGGATCCATACCCATCCGGAACAAGGCGCAAGTGGCGAAATCGCCGAGCTCTACGACGTGTTGCGGCGCAGCCGCGGCAAGGTCTCGAACATTCTGCGCGTGCACAGCCTGCGGCCCGCAGCCTTGCGGCATCATCTGGATCTCTACATGGGCCTGATGTTCGGGCCGGGCGGGATCAGTCGGGCCGAACGCGAGATGATCGCGGTGGTGGTATCGCGCAGCAACCAGTGCGAATACTGCCTTAGCCATCACCGCGAGGCGCTGGCCCGATACGTTCGCGACGAGTTGCTGCTTGACCAGATCTGCCACGATTTCCACAAGGCGCCGCTGACTGCGCGCCAACAGGCAATGCTGACCTACGCCGAGCGCCTGAGCAAGACGCCGGGGCGGATCACCGAGAACCTGCTGCAGGCGATGCGCGTCGAAGGTCTGGCCGATGCCGATCTGCTGCTGATCAATCTGATCGTTGCTTATTTCAACTTCGTCAATCGCATCGCCCTGGGTCTGGGTGTGAGCTTCAGCGCCGATGAGTTGAGTGGCTACCGTGACGACGGCGAGGGCGCGGCGTGAGCGGCGAGGCTCACCAGACAGCGTTGGCTGAGCCGGTATTTCGTGCATTTCGACTGCGCCTGACGCTGCTGTTGCTGAGTCTGCTGATGCTGCTGGCCCTGGCGGGCACCGGGATGATGACCAGCCATGTCCTGTCTATCGGTCAATCCCGGCTGGCGCTGATCGAATCCACCCGCGTCCTGGAGTCGTCCTTCGAGCACCTCTACCGGGGGGCCATCCGCTACGTTGAACACGCGCCACGCGACTACCCAGACTATTGGCGCGACACGACACTGCACTTTGCCGAGTTGCAAGCAGATCTGGCCCAGATCAATCAGGCGATGAGCGAACTGGGCGAGACCTTGACCGGGCTGGATCAGCCCGGCCCGGGTAGTTGGCCGGGTGCCGACCTGCTGCGTCAGGCCATCGCGCGACACGCCGAACTGAACGGTCATTGGCGTCAGTTCGAGCGCGAACACGCGCGCCAACTGGGACCGGGTGACCAGCCGCGACTGGAGTGGGGCGCGGCATACGTCGTTGCCGAAGCTGAAGCGGTGCGCAGGCAGCTGGAGCGTGTCCTGGAGGCGAACCGGCTATTGGTCGACGCCCAGTTGCAGTTCGCTGATCGTGCCATGCGCTACGGGATTCCGGGCATCTACGCCGTTCTGGCGGTTTTTCTGTGGCTCTACGGGGCGCGCCTGTTTACTCGTCTGGGTCGCATCCTGGCGGTCAGTGTTGCAGTCGCGCGCGGTGCGTTCGGCGCACAAGCGCCGGTTGGGCGAAACGATGAGCTGGGTGAACTGGCTGCATCGATCAACCGCATCTCGCGCAACACGGCGATCGTCCTCGATCTGATCGAGCGCACCGGGCGCAGCCAGGGCCTGAATGATCTGCTCCGTTCGACCGCGTCCGCGCTAGCGCCATTGCTGCGTCTGCGCAGCCTTTCCCTGCATCCGGCCGGCGAAAGTGGCAGTGGCCAGGCGATGGTCGGCGCCGCGCTCGCCGAGGAACACATCACGGCCGAGGCGCAGGAGCAGGAAGCTCCGGTCACCGAAGAAATCCAGCATCTGCCTTTGTTGTTGAGCCTGCAGCATGGTCCGAGCTACTGGTTGCGTCTGAGCTACACCTCGCCGCTGGCGTTGAGCGGGAATGACCTCGCGTTGCTGCGCAACGTCGCGCCATTGGTCGCGCATGGCGCCGATCGCGGCCTGCTGACCGAAAACCTGCTGACCGCAGCGGTCGAGGGGCTGGCCCGGCTGGCTGAGAGCCGAGACCCGGAAACCGGCGAGCACCTGCTGCGGATGGCGCGCTACAGCCGGCGGATCGGTGAGGCGATGGCAGCGGTCGAGCGACTCGATCAACGCTTCCTGGACGATCTGGAACGCTTTGCCCCGATGCACGACATCGGTAAGGTCGGCGTGGACGATGCGATCCTGCGCAAGCCCGGCCCGCTGACCGACGCGGAGCGCCAGGCGATGCAACTGCATCCGGTCATCGGTGGCGCAGTGCTGCGCGCCTGCAGTGCCCAATTGCCGGCGCATCATCGTTCGATCTTCCGGGTCGCCATCGACATCGCCGAGGCGCATCACGAGCGCTATGACGGCAGCGGCTATCCGCACGGCTTGCGCGGCCTGGCCCATGCTGCGG
>DAIMJK010000055.1:0-3815 GCA_036722245.1 Lysobacterales bacterium | reverse complement strand
ACCCCTGGCCGCGCGGATCGTCGCCGTGGCCGATGTGCTGGATGCGCTGACCACCCGCCGGCCCTACAAGGACGCGTGGGACTGGGATCGCGCCTATGCCTGGCTGGTCGCGCAATCGGGATCGCATTTCGATCCGATGGTGGTCGCCGCGGCGGTGCGCTGTCGGAGCGCTCTGGAGCACAGTGCCAATATCGATACAGCACCCGAGCAGCCGCTGCCGCCGAGCGCCCCTGCGCACTACTCGTTGCTCGGCAGCGCTCATGCGACTGGTGCGGCATGAACGCCGGCTGGTCCCGCCGACAGACCGCATCGGCTCGGTCTATGACTTGCGCAACGTGATCGATCTGGCCCGCTACCTGCTGCCGACGCCGCCCGTGCCCACCCCTATGCGCAGGCGGCTGTTGGCCCTTGGTAGTGGGGATCCGACCCGGATGATCTGTTCGACCCTGATCGCGCGGGCCTTTCAGCACATCCGCTACCCGATCCTGCCGATAGAGCGCTGGCAGGCAGCGCCTGGGCCAGGTTGTCCGGAGTACGCGCAACTGGCGTTGGAGACACGTCACCACTCACTTTCTGCGCCGCGTGATTTCGATGTGTCGCCGTACTTCGAGATCGTCAAGCCCACCCTGGAGGCGGGTGGGCTCGATTACCGCCCATTGCGCTGGCGGGAGACCGGGATGGATAGCCAGGCGGACCGGCCGCCGACAGTTCAGCTCGTCTGCGCCTCCGCTGATTGCCAACGAGCCTTCGCGAATACTGGGTCCAGCGGCGGCTCGGCCAGATGATTGGCATAGTTCGACAGGGTTTTGGTCGCGACGCCCACGAGTACCTCGAGGGCCTGACTGCGCTCGAATCCGGCTGCTTCGAAAGCCCTCAATTGTTCGGCGTTGACCCAGCCGCGCTCGCGCACGACCGCGCGGGTGTAGCGCGCCAGCGCGTTCAGGCGCGGGTCGGCCAGATCGTCGCCCTGGCGCAGCGCTTCAATGCTGTCCGGTTCGAGCGAACTGCCGGCGATCACGCTGTGTGCCGCGACGCAGTAAGTGCAGCGGTTCTCGACACTCACCGAAAGCAGCACCACCTGCTGTTCGGCCTCGCTCAGGCTGCTTGTGGCCAGGGTCGTGCTGAGGGACAGGTAGGCCTTCAGCGCGGCTGGCGCATTCGCAAGCAGGGCCAGCAGGTTGGGTGTGAATCCATACTTGGCGGTGGCGGCAGCCAATACGGCGCGGGAATCAGCCGGTGCGCTGTCGACGCTATGCAAGGGAAAATTGCTCATGATCGAAAGTCCTTGGATTGAGAGTTTGCGTCCGACGCTTGCGGACACCCGTTATTCATGCGGTGCGGAGCGCGCGTCACAATGGCCGATCGTCCCGCGGCCGTGTTCGATCAGCCGCTGGCGCACAGCCGCGGCGCGCTGGATGCGGCTCGCTGCCGTCTTGCTCGGCAGCGGATCGGCTCTGCTGCAGGCGCAAGCGGGGTTCCAGACCGACATCCTGCGCGAGCGCTTCAAGATTACTCGGCAGAGCCAGATCGATGTCAGGCTTGGCCAGATCAAGCAAGGCTGTTCCGACCGCGACTGCATCCCGGCCATCGACAATCCGCAGTTCGGCTCTGCCAGCGAGCCCGGTCTGACCCAGGACGACGATCTTGTCGTGGGTGTGCGGTTCGGCGCGCGGGCACGCGCTTACCCGGTCTACATCCTGAACCGCCACGAAGTGGTCAACGACCGCATCGACAACACCCACTTCGCGGTGACCTGGTGCCCGCTGTGCGGCTCGGCGCTGGTGTTCGATCGAACCGTCAGTGGTGGTGTGCTGGAGTTCGGCGTGTCCGGCTTGCTGGTCAACAGCGACCTGGTCCTGTACGACCGTCAGACCCATTCACTCTGGCAGCAGATCACCGGCCAGGGCATGTCCGGACCGCTGCGCGGCAAGCAACTGCGGACCCTGCCGGCCAGCCTGACCACATGGGGCCAGTGGCGCCAGGCTCACCCGGACACGCGACTGTTGAGCAGCGCGGACCGTGCCAGATACGCCAACAAGGCACCCTATGGCGACTACGATGTCAGCAAACGGTTACTGTTTCCAGCACGCGGCGCCAGTGGCCTCAGACTGCATCCCAAGACGGTAGTCCACGGCACGCAGTTCGAAGGTCGGCCGCTGGCGGTCAGCGAACGCGCGCTGCTGGGCGAGGACGAGATAGAGATGCAGCTGGAGGAGGATGTGACGATTTTCTGGCGGCGCGCCGCCGATGGCATGATCAGTGCCCGGTCGGCCGATGGCACCGAGCTGCCGGCTGTCCATAGGATGTACTGGTTCGCCTGGATCAGCTTCAATCCAGGCACCGTGCTGTACGACCCGGACGGAGCGCCGGGACAACCGGATTGAACTTGCGGTTCACGCCGGAGCCACGTTTGCCCCGGAGGGAATACGCGTCAGATGAGTTCGGAAAGCGCGCATTGCGTTGCACTGGTGAGATGATGCGGTGCGGTCGAATGGTTGAGAGTGCAGAAAGGAGCGCGTGTCAATAACTGCAAACTTTTGCACGTTCGGTCAGCAGGAATCGGTGCGCTCGCGTACAGACCGATGCGTCAGGCTGCGTCGTCAGCGCCGACTACGCCTCGTCGGTGCAGGTTGAGTCGGCGGTGGTGGCGGTTCCGCTGCTGTCAAGCTGGAGCCTGCTGCTTCTGCTCGGCGGTGTACTGGCCCTCGGGAACGATCGCCATACGGCGTTAAGATGGAATGCAGCGTTGTTGATCTCGTAGACCGTTGTGGCCGATCGGCGGCAGGCCGCGAGCGTTGGCGTCGGCCCCATCCGATCGGGCTCAGCGGCGCTCTCGACCTTCTTCAAATACCAGGGCCCAGAGCCGCGCTCAAATCACCCGCAAGGTGATCGCCTTGAGCACCGCCCGAGTGCGGTCGCGGGTACCGAGCTTGTCGAGGATCTCGCTGACGTAGTTCTTCACGGTCCCCTCGCTGAGATGAATCGTGCGCGCGATCTCGCGGTTCGAATAGCCACCGGCGAGCAGTCGCAGGATGGAGATCTCGCGATCGTTGAAAGTGTCGGTGGGTGGTACCTGATCGCGGTAGGCGTAGCGGGCGCGGACCGGGTCGGTGGCCACCGGGGCGAGCAGGGTTTCACCGCCGGCGACGCGGACGATGGCCTCATGCAGATCCTCAGGCGAGGCATCCTTGAGCAGAAAGCCCTGCGCACCGGCCGCGGCAGCGCGCAGCGCGGTATCGACCTCATCGAAGGTGGTCAGCAGGATCACCGGCAGCGGATTGCCCATCTGTCGCAGTTGCTGCACCAACTGCAGGCCGTCGGTTCCCGGCATCCGGATATCGGACAGGATCACGTCGACCGCGGTGTCCTTGATCTGCTCAAGCAGCGCGGCACCATCGCTGGCTTCCAGTACGACTTCCAGATCGGGGTGGCCGGCCAGCAGCGCGCGCAGGCCGGAGCGGACCAATGCCTGATCATCGGCCAGCGCAATGCGAATCAATCGGCCGCACCGTGGCTGTTGAGCGGCAGGCTTGCCTGCAGGCGCAATCCACCCACACCGGCGGTGCCTACCGCCAGCGTCCCACCCAGTTCTTCGAAGCGCTCACGCATGCCGCTCAGGCGGAAGCAGAACTCGGGAGAAGTGGAACTCGGGACACACAGATTTTCCGGACAGAACTCGCGGACAGAACTCGGGACAGGACAGAACTCGGGACACACAGATTTTCCCACCCGCCTCGTCAGCCATTTCCTACGCACTCAGCAGGAAAAATCTGACGAACATTGCCGACATCGGCTTACAGACAACACCCGCCACC
>DAIMJK010000054.1:0-14228 GCA_036722245.1 Lysobacterales bacterium | reverse complement strand
GAAAAGTGAATCCTCTAGAAGTGGAGCTACAGCAAACGAAGGACCGAATGGCCATGGTGGAAAAACGATTGGAGAACAAATGCACCGAAAACAATTTTCTTAGAGAGCAAGCTGATAAGCTCCAAGCTGCCAATCAACGGATCGAGGAATTGACCGGCGAGAATTACCAGCTCCAGACCGAGGCAGAGCAAGCCGACGCGGAGCTTACGGATCTTAGGGCTAGCAAAGTGAAGCTCGAGGAAGTGAACGAGTCGCTTTCGGTTCAATTGCAGGATGCTTCGACACGCATGCAGACTCTTCAGAGCGAGAGCTACCAACTCCAGGCTCGTGTCGAGCAGGACCAGCTTGAACTACAGCAACTCAGAAATAGTTCGACGTACATAAAAGAATCAATCTCGCAGCTGGAACAAACCAACGAGTCTCGGGCAGCTCAGTTGAAAGAGGCTTCGGGTCGCATCGAAGCGTTGGAGTTGCAGTTACAGACGGCTCAGAAAGAGTTGGAGCAAGTCACGAGAATAAAGAACGATTTGGAGGGTAGCTACAATACCGAAAGAGCACAGCTAAAAGCACACATGCAACAAGCACGAGAAAATCAGAAAAATCAACTGTCGGCAGCACGAGACGAAAATGCTACCTTATTTTCCAAATGCGAAGAGCTTCGGTCTCAGCTGGACAATGCAACGACTACAATTCGCTTATTGGACGAAGAGAAAAATGAACTCGTCAAGAATACAGAGAGCGACAACTCAAGGTTTTCCTCAGAACTAGAGGCTATTGGTCGAGAACGTGACGAGCTGAAGGCTCAGGTCGAAGAAAGTAGCAGACGCAACACTGAGTACCAAAAGTCGGTTGCCAAATTCCAGGCCGCTCTAGCAGACATGCAGCAGCAATATTCCGACCAGGAGAAGAACCTTGATGCTATGACAATGCATCTTCAAATTGTAGAAGAGGACAAATCAAAGCTCCAGGCACAATCACAGTCGCTTCGATCTTCGTTGACCGAGGCACAAAAAAGCTTAGAAGAGGAACGGTTTCTCTCCGATGAAGCGTCGGCCAAGATGGAAGCTTTCACACAGAAGATGACTGAACTTCAGGTACAAGTCGAAACACTTCAGAAAAGTAAAGCAGAGCTTGAATTGGCAACGGACTCTCTGCAGGCTTCATTTGATGAGATTCAAAAGAAGTACAAACAGGAACAAGACCATCTTGCCGAAGCTACGACCAAGCTTGCTGTAGCTGAAGAGATCCAAAGGACACTCCAGGCGTCTCTCGAAACAGTGGAGTCTACCATGAACGAATCACAAGCAAAGTCGGCAGAGAACATCGCAAGATTGGAAGAGACTATTGCTCAATTTGAAGCGGACCAAGATGCTCAAGCCGCTGAGCTTGCGAACGAGAGAGAAAAGCAGAAAGGTTTGCTGGCCGATTTGGAAAAAATCAAGCAGGAACTTGTGCATGCACACGAGACTATTGTCACCCTAGAAAATCAACTTGAAGAGGGAACTGGTGCTCTTGGAAATTGTGCCGATGGTCCTGAAGAGAGCCAACAACGAGTTGAGTCGTTAATGCACGAAAACAAGGCGTTGTCCGAACAAATATCCAAGCTTCAATCTGAGCTCTCGGTGGCCAGAGACCTAGGAGTCAAGAATCCGGTAGATGTCTCCATTGCGCTTGGCGATGAAATGCAACGGCTAGTGATGGAACGGGAGGAAGCTCTCAAGAGTGTGCGAGATTTGGAAGAGAAATTGCAGAGATTCGAGGAGCAAGGCTCCGGAAATGGCAAAGTTGACATTGAAGATCAGCTCTGGCGTTTGGAAACGGAATGCTCCGAAGCTGCGAGGCACAGGGGAGAAGCAGAGGCCAAGCTAGACACCATAAAGTCCACCGTAGCTCTTTTGGAAGGAGAACGGGACGTCGCAGTCAGAAAGAGCTACGGATTGGAAGAAAAGCTGAAGCATTTGCAGAAGGAACGTGTCGACGCTACAAAGTACAGAGAAGAAGCTGAGGTAATGCTGGACTCAATGAAGTCAAGCGTTGCCTTCCTAGAAGAGGAGTGCGCCGACTTGAGACGAAAGATTGCCTCTCTAGAGGAAGAGCGCGCGGAAGCGCGAGAGGTCGTACCGCGCCAGGTGCTCGGCCCGCGGGTCCTCCTTCTTGATCGCGCGAAAGGCGGTCGGCGCGGTGAAGAACACCGCGACCTTGTACTGCTCGATGATTCGCCAGAAGGCACCCGGATCGGGCGTGCCGACCGGCTTGCCCTCATACAGCACGGTGGTACTGCCGTTCACCAGTGGCCCGTAGACGATGTAGGAATGACCAACCACCCAGCCGACATCGGACGCCGCCCAAAATACCTCGCCCGGCTGCACGCCATAGACGTTGCGCATGCTCCAGGCCAGCGCGACCAGGTGACCGCCGTTGTCGCGCACCACCCCCTTGGGCGCTCCGGTGGTGCCGGAGGTGTAGAGGATATACAGCGGATCAGTCGCGGCCACCGCCACGCATGGGTGCGGGCACGCAGCATCGACCTGGGTCTGCCAGTCCAGATCGCGCCCTGCCACCAGCTCGGCACGCAACTGCGGCCGTTGCCAGATCAGGCAATGCGCTGGCGGGTGTTCGCACTCGGCAATGGCCTGGTCGAGCAGCGGCTTGTAGGGCACCAGTCGACCGGGCTCGATACCGCAGGACGCCGACAGGATCAGCTTGGGCCGGGCGTCGTCGATGCGCACCGCCAGCTCATGTGCTGCAAAGCCGCCGAAAACGACCGAGTGCACCGCGCCCAGCCGCGCCACCGCAAGCATGCCGATGACCGCCTCGGGAATCATTGGCAGGTACAGGATCACCCGGTCGCCCTTGGTTACGCCGAGCGCGGCCATGGCACCGGCGAGGAGTTCGACGCGACGCTGCAAGTCGGTGTAGCTGAGCTGCTGCGCCGTACCGGCCAGCGGCGAGTCGTAGATCAGCGCGATACGCTCACCGAATCCGGCCTCGACATGCCGATCGACCGCGTTCTGGCAGCTGTTGACCAGCGCGCCGCCAAACCAGCGATACATCGGCGCCTGGCTGTCGTCCAGCACCTGATCCCAAGGCCGCTGCCAGTCGATCGCGCGCGCCGCCTCGGCCCAGAAGGCTTCCGGATCGGCGATCGACGCCTGCCAGGCGGCGGTGTACGGGTCTGCTGCTGTGCTGCTCATGCTGTCGGCGCTCCGCGGAAAGGTCGGGCCAGCCGCTAAAGCGGGCCCACTCCCATGCTGACCACCAATCTGCGCCGGCCGGATGACCTCGGTCAATTCGACGATGGTCAATCCGCAAACAAACCGCGATATTCATCCTTCAGATGAGCGGCGAAGACCGCCGGCGGGATTTCCACCTGTGGCGTGCCGATCGCATAGGGACCGACCTGATAGGGCTGAAAGGTGATCACGAAGGCGCGGATCTTGGCCTCGGCGTCCAGCAACGGACCATAGTGGGCGAAATTCGCCGGATCCGCCGAAGCACCGGTCTGGATCCATTCGAGCACGGCCGGTTCGACTTCCTCGCCCGGATTGAATCCGAATTGTTCGAGCTGACCGCTCAGGCCCGCCACCGCGGCATCACTGATCGCGCTCCAGACCGCATCATCAGCAAACCAGTCCTCGATCCTCATCAATGCCGAGGACTGCGGCAGATAAGTGAAGCTGCCCAGCAAGGGCATCCCGTGGGCGCCACCGCTGTACTGGTAGCCGCTCAGTTTCAGATGCAGCAAGGATTCGGTCTGCAGCGCGCTTTCTACCGTCAGTTCCAGAGCCCACGGCTGGTCAAACTCAAAACCTTCTTCCTTCGCCGCCAGCGCCTGACCGATGAACTCATCGCGCATCTGCGCCAGTTGCGCCTCCACCGCGCGCAGCAGCGGCCGATGCGCCAGATCGATCGGCGCGCGGGTGATCTGCAGCGTGTATTCGGCGGTACTGCGCTCTTCCACCGGCGGCGGACTGACCTGCGCCGAAGGCGCGACCAGCGCCGCAGGAGCAGGATCCACCGGAACCGCCGATTGCTGACAGCCGAGCAGTGCGGTCAGGCCAGTCAGCAAAGCCAGCAAGGATACGCGCATGACCACGAATTCCAATCGGGGCTGCAGATATTACCCGGAATGACGTTTGCTGAACGCTGGTCTGCTTGGTAGGGGTGCGATTCAGACTGATGTTTCGGGGGGGCCAGGGCACAGGGCCGAGGGCACAGGGCACAGGGCCGAGGGCCCAGGGCACAGGGCCCAGCAAGGTCAAGAGCCGACTTGAGGCCAGTCGAAGGACGATGGCAGCGCGAAAGCCTCCGTACTCGCCTCACCTTGGCTCCGGACTGGGCCCTGGGCGCTCAGTCCTTGGCAGGTTCCTCAAGTCATCAGTTTGAAGCGCACCCGCTTCGTAGCCTTGGCCTCAACGCCCCGCCCGCGCCAGGGCCCAGACTTCGATCTGCTCCACGCCGACCCGGTTCAGGGCGCGGGCGCAGGCGGCCAGGGTGGCGCCGGTGGTCATGACGTCGTCGAGCACGATCACGTGCAGTCCGCGCAGGGACGGATCGGCGGCGAAGGCCCCACTGACGTTGCGCTGGCGGGCACGACGGTCCAGGCCCGATTGCGGGTCGGTAGGCCGGATCCGACGCAGGCCCTGCGGTTGCAGACGCAAGCCAAAGCGCCGCACCAACGGCCGGGCCAGCTCCAGCGCCTGGTTGTAGCCACGCTCGGCCAGCCGGGTGCGCGCCAGCGGGACCGGCAGCAGCACCGCATCGTCGGCGCGCCGTGCGCGTTGGGCCAGAGCGTCGACCCAGAGCTCGCCCAGCACCCGGCCGGCGGCCAGATCGGCACCGAACTTCAAGCGCTGAACCAGCAGATCCAGCGGTGCGGCATAGCGGAATGGGGCCCACGCGGCGTCGAAGGGTGGGCGCTTGCGCAGGCAACGACCGCAGGCCACGGCCGGCACCAGCAGCGGCTGGGCACAGCTGGGACAGGCCGGTTCGTTGCGCTGCAACTCGGCCGCGCAGGCGGCGCACAGATCGCGCCCTGTCGCCGGGCCGATACAGGCCACGCAGCGCGCCGGCCAGAATTGTCGCAGTGCCTGATCGAGCATGGCTGGGCGTTTGTCGCTCAGGTCCCGCCCAGCGGCCAGATCCAGAGCAGGGTGGGCAGACTGACCGCCACCACCAGGATCTCCAGCGGCAGACCCAAACGCCAGTAGTCGCCGAAGTGAAAGCCGCCGGGTCCGAGGATCAGGGTGTTGTTCTGATGACCGATCGGGGTCAGGAAGGCGCAAGATCCACCGATCGCCACAGCCATCAGGAACGGGTCCACCGCGACCCCAAGCTGGAGTGCGGTACCGATTGCGATCGGACACATGACGGCTGCGGTGGCGGCGTTGTTCATGAAGTCCGACAGCGTCATCGTGACCACCAGGATCAATGCCAGCGCCCAGATCGCGTGACCCTGCGCCACCTGATTGACCAGCAGGTCGGCCAGCAGGGCGGCCACGCCGGTGCTGGCGAGCGCATCTGCGACCGGGATCAGGGCGGCCAGCAACACGATCACCGGCCAGTCGACACTCTGATAGATGCGTCGCAGTGGCACTATCCGCAGCAGGGCGTAGAGCAAAACGCCAAGCGCGAAGGCAATCGCCGCGGCGAGCAGCCCGGTCGCGGCCAGCGTGACCGCGCCGAGCATCGTCAGCAGGGCCAGACCGGCCTGGCGCGGATCTGGCAGATGGATGCTGCGGGCCGCCAGCGGCACACACTCGAACTCGTTGGCAAACTCGGCCAGCGCATCTGGCGATCCCTGCAACAGCAGCACATCGCCGCCATCCAGCCGGGTCGTGCGCAGACGCTGCACCCGCCGCGCTCCCTCGCGCGAGATGGCGAGCAGGTTGATGCCGAAGCGTGTGCGCAACTGCAGATCGCGGGGCGTGCGACCAATCAGCGGAGCCCTCGGCATCGTCACGTACTCCGCCAGGATGATCTCGCCATCGTCAGCGGTGCGTTCGGCCGGTCGCTCGCCGTCGGTACCATCGGCTACTGCGAGCTCCGGCCTGGGGTCCGCGTCTTCCGCTGCAGTATCCTCAGCGCGTTTCGCGACGCCTTCGCTGGCCCCGTTGCTGCCCTTGTTCTGCTCTGCCTCCCCGTCCTTGTCGCCGTCCTTGGCGTCGGCCCGGAGCTCAACGGCTTCTTCCAGCTTCAATCCCAAGGTACCCAGCGCCGAACCGAAGTTCTCCGGTTCGGCTTCGATCACCAGCAGATCGCCGGCCTGCAACTGGCGACCAGGATTGGGGGCCAGCATGCGCAAGTCGTTGCGCACCAGTGCGACCACCTGAGCGCCGCTATCCTCCAGCGTGCCTTCGATATCGCGCAGGCGCTTGCCGATCAGCGACGATTTCTCGCCTATTCGCGCCTCGGTCATGTAGCGGGCAGTATCGAATCCCTCCTGGCGCCCTGCCCGGGCCGGCACCAGGCGCCAACCGAGCAGCAGCAGAAACAGCAGGCCGGTGGCAGCAACCGCAAGGCCGACCGGCGAGAAATCGAACATGCTGAAGGGCTGACCGCTGTGCTCGGCGCGAAAGCCGGCCACGATCAGGTTTGGCGGCGTGCCGATCAAGGTGGTCATGCCGCCGAGAATGGTCGCGAAAGCCAACGGCATCAACAGGCGACCGGGTGGGATCTTGTGGCGGGCAGCAATCTGCAACGCCAGCGGCATCAGCATGGCCATCGCGCCGACGTTGTTCATGAACGCCGATAGTGCGGCGCCAAGCAAGGACAGCGCAGCCAGGCTGGGCAGCACACCGGCGGCCTTCGGCAACACCCGCTGCGCCAGCGCGTTGACCGCGCCGGAGGATTCCAGTCCGGCGCTCAGGATCAGCACACAGGCGACCGTGATGACCGCCGGGTGGCCAAAGCCGGCGAAGGCCTCGCCCGCTGGTACCAGACCGGTGATCACGCAGGCGAGCAAGGCTGCCAGCGCGACCAGATCATGCCGCCAGCGCCCCCAGAGGAACAGCACTATGGTTACGGCAACGATAACCAGCAACAAACTTTGCGAAAGATCCATAGGCGAGTCGAGGGTCACCCAGTGCGCGGCGATCGGCAATGCCGTCATTGTGCACGCCCTGCCGGTGCATTGGGGGCGCGGTTCTAATTTGGAGTGCGGCACTCTGTGCAGCTTTGGGTGCTCTTCCGGCTCAGATTGAAGCCGGAACTCGAAGGTGGAGGCGGCTAAACCCGCCTGCTCTCGAAGCGTGTCTGCCCGGCAATGGCCGCCATCCCGGTCAAGCCAACAAACCAGACACTGGTGCCCTGCAGCTTCTGGCCACGATCGGAGAGCAAATCCACCAGGTCGGCGGCGCGCGGATGACTGGGATCGGGCTGCCAGCTGAAGCTCAAGGTGCGTTGATCCGTGCCCTGGACCATCAGCCCCTCCCTTTGAAATGCGGCCAGTTCCACCGCCACCAGGCCATCAAGTGCGCCGACCTTGACCTGATCGATGTTCAGACCGAGCCACTCCTGAAAGTCCGGTGCCCCCAGGAAGGGACTAGTGCCACGCGCGATAGTGATGGAAAAGTCGACGTTGACCACCCTCCTGCTCGCATCGACGCTGCTCGTGACCCGCACTGACTCTACCTCGGGCGGGCAAAGCAGCTGGCGCGCGGAGATGCCACGGAAATTGTGCACATGGCCGACCACGGACACGTCCAAGGTGATGGAATCGTCTTCTGAACTCAAGCTCACGAGCTTCGGCACGCCGCTAAAGCTGCGCACCTTGTCGTCGCGCTTGTCGTGCAGCAGCAGGATCGGCCCACGGCTGGTGTTGCGGATGCGCAGCCGAAGCACCGGTTCGAAGATTATCGGGTGGTGCTTCCATTCCACGGCATACAGCCAGGCGGCGCCGGCTGCGACGATCAAGGCCAGAATGAACACGCCAAGCCCGCCCAGTGGACTAGTGGGCAGGGGTCCCAGGAAGAGCGCCAGCAGCGCGGCAATCACCAACGTCGGAATCAGCCCATCGATGACGACGCCCAGCCGCTGCCAATTCAGCTCCTTGCGCGGGATGGTCAGGGCCTGCGTCTTGTCGAACCAGACCGTATCCTCAATCGTGGCGGCGCTGAGCGCGCTATCGGCAGGCTTGACATCGTAGAACTGGCAGCGGGACTCTACTTCCTGGTAGACCCCGAAATGACTGAAGCCCCGGTGGATTCGCTGGAACACCGTTTCTTCGTAGAACTGCCAGGGATGAGCGTAGGCCGTCTCCAGACCGGCACTGGAGCCGTTCGCCAGGACCTCAGCTGAAGGAATTTCCTGCGCGTCCGGCGGCAGGTATTTCTGGACCCAGTGACCGTTGACCCAGGCGCCATCGATTTCTGCCCGACCGCGCAGATGCAGACTCATGTCCTCGCGCAGATCAAGAGTCTGGGGCACGACGGCGGTGCTCTGAGTTGCACCCAGGATCCGTTCGATGCCCGCCTCGTCCACCGAAGCATCGAAGATCAATGGCTCGGCGCCTGCGGGAAGGTCACGCGCTCGCCAACTGCGGTCCATCGTCGGCCAGCCGAAGTGGATCGAATAGATCCGGTGACGCCCGGGCCGGTCATCGGGCTTGTCGAAGCCGTTGATAAGGACCACTTGTCGGGCGATCGCCATGCGACTGAAGGCGCGAATCTTCCCTTCCCGCAGAGGATCGCGGAATCGGTCCTCCCGAAACTGCCAGGGCGGGCCGGGCTGCGGGCCGGCCAGCCCAGGCATCGGCTTGATCGGAGAGACGAAACTGTGTTCCCGCTCGCGGGTACCCAACAGCCGCCAGCGCTCGGTGAAGGCGAACTGCTCATCCGCCCAGAGCACCCCGTAGCGGTTCTGGAGGGTCGCGTTGGCAATCTCCGTTTCCGGGGTGTTCTGGGCCAGCGTCTGCGCCAGCAGCGCCGCCGCTACAGGATCGACCAGCGGCATCCGTACCAGCAGGTAGTAAATACAAGTGCCATCGACGTAGCCTCCAATATCGTCATAGGGGCCATTGGCGAAGCGGTACAGATCCGCGTAGAACGGCTTGGCGTCGAGATTGTCCATCTCCCCGCCGTAGCCCGGCTCGTACTGTTCGTGCAGATGGGAGAGGCCGACCCCCAGGTCCAGCACATGGTCGAAAGCGATGGAACGACGTATGTTGTCGCGCGGGCCGAAGGGGCCGGCCTTGCGATAGGTGACGTGGTCATAGTGCGGAACTTCGCCCGGCGGCTCATGGCCAGAGCGTCCGGGTCGGTTGTCCATGCGGTGCCACACCAGCGGGTGCGCCTGGACAACCATGTTCTCGAACAGCGCGCGCAGACCGGAGTGGCGCACCAGCGGGAACTCCAACAACCTGAAGATGGCCCGGAAGAAGGGAAAGCGCTCGGTGGCCAGATGGCGCCCATCATCCGCAGCCACCGTAAGGTGGAATTGCAGATCGGCCAGCGGAGCGTTGGTACCCAGCTCTGGATCGAGTTTGAAGAACGACTGGGGCAACACCGCCAGTCCGCCGGTCCAGAACTCGTGCAGGTACACTGGCGTCGCCATGGCCAGGTAGAACACATCCTGGCCCCGCACCTTCGCAAAAACTCGATCCGACGAGGCGGCGATCATCTCGAAGTCGGGTACCTGTGCGCCAATCTGCCACTCGCCCAGCCGCAGGTTGTCGTATGACACGGCCAACGCGGCCCCCTGAGGATTGGGCGGAGAGTTGTATACGGCTCCCGCTGGCGCGAATGGGCGAAAGTTCAACGCTGGGTAGTCGTCGCTGTACTGCACGTCACGGGGCGCGTTCAACCGATACTGCAAATACCGACCACCGTCCCGGTAGCGAAAGCGCTCCGCCAGGTTGCCGTAATCAAGCAAGGCAGCAAAGCTGCGTGCGTCGGTGTTGGGGCGGGGATTGCCGCTGACCGGCCTCACCATTGGCGGGCCCACAGCTACGGAGGGTCCGGTCACGACATCGTAGAGGGCTTCAATCGCAGCACGGGCCAAGGCGGCTGCGGCGCAGGCGGACCATTGCGCGGCAACCGCAATCAGGCAAGCGGCTTGAACTATCCTGGCCCACGCCGAGCAGGCAATTCGCAGCAGCCTGGCCGTTGCCAGGCAGAGTTGCTCGGCCGTCCAGATCAAGGTGCGGCAAATGGCCCGACAAGGTTGCCAGCCACAGCACTGGGCACGCCGCTGGCTTGCGGATTGAACGCACGCCTGTCGTCGCCCCCGCTCCTCCCGGGCACACTGTTCAAGCGCCCGATTCGCCTCTCTGTCACACGCGTCTCTGGCCGCTCGGCCCCTGTCGTTGCAGTCGCGTAGGCTCATCGTGCGTCGCTCCCATCACCACGTGGCCTTGCCCGTCGGGCGCCGAGCAGCTTGCCGAGCACGCCACCCGTGATGCCTGTGGTGGGCCAGCCAATGAGCAAGCCGATGCTGGCCCAAGCTGTCTGGCCGAGGCAAAGCCACGTGACGACGGGATAGAGGAGGATCGCGGCAATGCAGGTGATGGCCCCGGCCGCGCAGCCGCAGTCCTGATCGAAAGGCTGCGGCTGGGTCGCAGCTGGAGACTGCCGCGGGTCTGTCACTGAAGGGATGGATGCATTGCTGAGCAATGGCATGGGCGGATCTCGCGAGCCGTGATCGGCGCTGTCGGGGCGCGCGGAGCGCTTCGGCCGAACCGGCCCTGGCGCAATCGCGATTGAGTCAGCGCGCCTTGTGGCGGCTGACATACCCGTGAAGTGCTTCTACAGCGGCGGTTCTCTCACTCGAGATGGACTGGTCGTCCACGCCAGCGCTGGCGGAAAACGGAGCGGCACGTCGAGCTACGCCATGACGACGCGGCCATCGGCGCGAAATGTACTGGCGTGAAAATCGCGGCACCACGCGCGCCGAGACCGCGCTACCAATCAGTCGGTAAACAGCGCCCGCATCTTCTTGAACGCGTTGGCTTCGATCTGGCGGATCCGCTCGGCGGAGACGCCGTACTCTGCAGCCAGGTCCTGCAGCGTTTCCTTCGGCTCGTTCAGCCAGCGGCGGGTGACGATGTCGCGTGAGCGGTCGTCCAGGCGCTCCAGTCCTTCGGTCAGCGTCTCAAGCTGCATCTCGGTGCGCTCGGCCACTTCGGCCTCGGCGTACGGGTCGGCGCTGTGGTCGGTCAGGAAGGCGACCGGCGAGGGCCGCGGCTCATCGCTGTCGTCGGCCGGGGCGTCGAAGGCGACATCATGGCCGTTCAGGCGTGACTCCATCTCCACCACCACCGCCGGATCGACGCCCAGATCGTCGGCGACGACCTGCACCTCGGCCGCACTCAACCAGCCCAGGCGCTTCTTGGCGCGGCGCAGATTGAAGAACAGCTTGCGCTGCGCCTTGGTCGTGGCGACCTTGACGATGCGCCAGTTCTTCAGGATGAACTCGTGGATCTCGGCCCGGATCCAGTGCACCGCAAACGACACCAGCCGCACGCCGACATCGGGGTCGAAGCGCTTGACCGCCTTCATCAGGCCGATGTTGCCTTCCTGGATCAGGTCGGCCAGGCCCAGGCCGTAACCTTGATAGCCACGCGCGACGTGCACAACGAAGCGCAGATGCGCCATGATCAACTGCCGCGCCGCTTCCAGATCCTCTTCGCTCTGAAAGCGCCGGGCGAGCACCTGCTCGTCTTCGGCGCTGAGCACCGGGATGCGATTGACGGTGCCCACATAGGCTTCCAGGCTGCCGACCGCACCGATCACCGGCAGGTTGTTTGCCACCATGGCGTAGGACATGTCTTCCTCCGAAGTTCGTGGTCGAGGCCTGAGCCTCGCAACTTGTCTCAAGTTTAGCACTCGCCATTGGTCTCTGCTAAGCCTTGAAAGTTCCCCAAAGCACCCGTAGTGAGGATTTGAGCCGTTTGATCATAAAAAATGATTAATGAGACATTTTTGATAGTTGAAAACTATTGCATTTCGCCCTGCAGGCTTGGGTTTCGAAACGCGCAAGCTTGGCTCTGGACCGGGCCCTGGGCCCTGAGCCCTGGGCCCTCGGTTTCATGTCCATCGCCCCACACCTCAAGTCGAATTGCACCCTTCCGCCGAAAGCAGGGTGCGTCCCGAGCGCCTTCATGAAATAATCGGCGGTCTTTGTCCCCGTCCGGCCGGTCCGCCCAGGCGACCGCCGACCCGCCCTTGAAGGAGTTTCACGAACATGGCCGAGAACGAAAGCAACCCGATCGCAAGCAACGGCGGCACCGCCCCCCAGGCGCAGCTGCAGATCCAGAAGATCTACATCAAGGATGCATCCTTCGAGGCTCCGAATGCGCCGCAGATCTTCCAGGAGCAGGGCCAGCCGCGGATCGACCTGAACCTGTCGCAGAAGGTGCAGAACTTCGCCGAAGGCATGTTCGAAGTGGTCCTGTCGCTGACCGTCACCTGCAAGCTGGAAGACAAGACGGTCTATCTGGCCGAAGTCCAGCAAGCCGGCGTGTTTGGCCTCAACGGCTTCGAGCCCGGCCAGCGCGACGCGGTGCTCGGCACCTACTGCCCGCACACGCTGTTCCCGTACGCACGTCAGGCGATCTCTGACCTGGTCCAGAATGGTGGCTTCCCGCCGTTCCTGCTGCAGCCGATCAACTTCGATCAGATCTACGCCGATCAGCTCAAGCGCCGGCAGGAAGAAGCCGCCGCGGCTTGATCGCGCAAGCAGATCCATGAACAGCCTCCCCGGGAGCTGCGTAGGCGTCCTTGGCGCCGGCTCCTGGGGAACGGCCCTGGCGGCGCTGATGACCCGGCACGGCCACCCGGTGCAGCTGTGGGGTCGTGACCCCGAGGCCATGGCGCAGATCGCGGCAACCCGCGTCAACAGCCGCTATCTGCCTGATCAGCCACTGCCCGAGAAATTGCGCTACAGCTCGGATCTGGCAGACACGCTGACCCGCTGTGACATCGTGTTGATCGTCGTACCCAGTCACGCCTTCGTCGATACCGTCCGCACGATGCACGGCCTGCGTCCGGGGCTGACAGGGATCGCCTGGGCCACCAAGGGCTTCGAGCCTGGATCGGGTCGTTTCCTGCATGAGGCCGTCGACGAGATCTATGGGCCGGATTGCGCCCAGGCGGTCGTCACGGGCCCCACCTTTGCCCGCGAAGTCGCCGCCGGCCTGCCCAGCGCCTTGACCGTGCATGGTCCCGATCCGGTCTTTGTCCAGCGCGTCGCCGCGGTCCTGCACGGCCCGAGCATGCGCGCCTATTCGGGCGACGACATCGCCGGTGCCGAGCTCGGCGGGGCGATGAAGAACGTGCTTGCGGTCGCGACCGGCATCGCCGACGGCATGGGGTTGGGCCTGAACGCCCGCGCCGGCCTGATCACGCGCGGCCTGAACGAGATGATGCGCCTGAACGCGGCCATGGGCGGTCGTGCCGAGACCCTGATGGGGTTGGCCGGCCTGGGCGATCTGGTGCTCACCTGCACCGGCGATCTGTCCCGCAACCGGCGGCTGGGTCTGGCGCTGGGGCGTGGTGTGTCGATCGAACAAGCGGTGGCCGAAATCGGTCAGGTGGTCGAGAGCGTGCATACCGCCGACGAGGTCATGCGCCTGGCCCGTCGGCATCAGCTCGATCTACCGATCTCGGCCCACGTCCAGGCGGTACTGCACCGCGACATCACCCCGCACGAGGGCCTCAAGTCGCTGCTCGCGCGCGAACAAAAACCGGAGTACCAGCAGCCGCTGCTGGACAGGTGAAGACCAGAGCGACAACAGCAAGAAATCACAAAGGGCCGCGTTCCCCGGCCACGCCCGCCTCACGCCGGCGCATCCGCGGTAGCTGGTAGTCGACCGTGTAGGGCGCATGATCGGAGAAGCGCTGGTCGCGATAGATCGATACGTCGCGCAACTGGCCGGCCAGGTTGGCGGTGATCAACTGGTAGTCGATGCGCCAACCGACATTGTTTTCCCAGGCCCGGCCGCGATTGCTCCACCAGGTGTACTCGGGCGTTTCCGGTCGCAGCAACCGATAGCTGTCGCGCCAGGCACCGGCCAGCAGACGGTCCATCCAGGCCCGTTCGTCAGGCAGGAAGCCGGAATTCTTCTGGTTCGAGCGCCAGTTCTTCAGGTCGATCGCGCGATGAGCGATGTTGACGTCACCGCAGATGATGTAGCGCCGGCCATCGGCTGCGAGCCTGGCCAGATGATCGGCCAGCCAGTCCAGCGTTTCATATTTGAAGGCCTGGCGCGCCTCGCCGACGAACTGGCCCAC
>DAIMJK010000053.1:13111-14289 GCA_036722245.1 Lysobacterales bacterium | reverse complement strand
GCAGGCCCGGCGGCACGTTGGTGATGTTCGGGGTTCCGTCCGGATTGAGCAGCGGCACCACCGGCAAGGCGCCGCCGGTGGCGGCACTGAGCACCGGCGACAGCAGCGCGTAGAAGCTGCGCTCGTCGGTAGCGAAAGGCACGCGCTGGCTGCCGCGCTCGTCGAACCACGACAGACCGGCGAAGCCACGGAAACGCCCGCCGGCGTCAAAATTCAGCCGCAGCTCCTGACTGAACTGGCGGCCTTCGGCGATTTCGGCGAACTCCAGCACGTTGACCTGCGAGCCATCGGCGTCGAACTCCTCGCGCGAGTCGAACTCGCGCCAGCCTGTGATGCTGCTCAGGCTGAGGTCATCGTTGAGCACGAAGTTGCCGAGCAGGGTGACGCCGGTGACGTCGCGGTCCAGACCGAGTTCGGTGCCGCGATTGAGATCGGCGGGGCTGCGAAAGATTTCAGTGCTGCCCTGCCGCGTCGGGATCACGTTACTGCGGAAGGCGGTGCCCGGCGGATTGTCGGTCTGATGATTGACGATCAAGTCCATCCGCGAGCGCTCACCGACATTCAGCCCAAAGCTCAGGCGCACGGCGGTGGTGTCGCGGCCATTCAGATCACCGCCGGACAGATTCTCGATGAAGCCTTCGCGTTGATCGTGAAACACCGCCAGACGCGCAAACAGGGTCTCGCTCAGCGCCACGTTGGCGTGGCCTTCCAGTGACCTGGCGTCCAGATTGCCGAGCCCGAAGCGGACATGCGCCGAAGTTTCGTCCTGGGCCTTGTTCTGGATAAGGTGCACTGCGCCGATCTGCGCCCCGCGGCCAAACAGCGTGCCCTGCGGGCCGCGCAGCACCTCGATCCGCTCCATGTCGAAGAACTCCACCACCGCGCCGCGCGAGCGGCTGATCGACACGCCGTCCTGGAACACCGAGACCCGCGCCTCGACCTGCGAGTCGCCGCTGTCGGAGGTGATGCCGCGGATCACGAAGCCCGGATTGTTCGGGCTCTGCACCTGGGTCTGCAGGCCCGGCACATAACCGTTGATATCGGCAAAGTTCGAGATGTTGTACTGGTCGAGGAACTCGCCCGACAGTGCGCTGATCGCGATCGGCACGTCCTGCACCTGCTGCTCGCGCTTCTGCGCGGTGACCACGACCCGGTCGAGTTCGGCGACGATGTCGTCT
>DAIMJK010000053.1:7911-13101 GCA_036722245.1 Lysobacterales bacterium | reverse complement strand
CGGCCTGCCCTGCGCATGCAGGACGGGGCTCGCGAGCAGGGCCAATGCGATCGAGGAAGCAAGCAGAGAGCGGGCGTGCGGCATGGCGTCGATTCCGTGCAGTGGACGGGAAAGCGCGCAAGCCTGCGCAGTGGAGGTTGCATGCAGATGACCGCCATGCGTCACCGTAGGGTCATCGAAAGCGGCTTTACTGCGCGGCTACTGTTTGACCTGCCTGAAGGCCATGCCCAGCATCAATCGCCGCGACTTCCTGATCTGCGCCAGTCTGTCCACGCTGGTGTTGACCGTTCCTGGCTGTGGGAGCAAGGCCGAGCCGCCGGCGGGCGCAGTGCCGGTCGATCCAGAGCGCTTTCCGCAGTCGGTGGCCTCCGGTGATCCGCGCCCGCAGGCGGTGCTGCTGTGGACGCGACTGGCGCTGGCCGACGATGTCAGCGCGGCGCCGTTGTGGATGCAGATCGGCGAATCCGCGGACTTTGATCAGCCCCGTACGCTGGCGCTTACGGCACAATCCGCGCACGATGGCTGCGTGCGCCTGCGGCTTGTCGAGCTGCAGCCCGGCACCAGCTACCACTACCGCTTCCTGGTCGAAACGCCAGAGGGCTGGCGCAGCTCACCCATCGGCCGCACCCGCACCGCGCCCTCAATCGACAGCGAGACGCCGCTGCGCTTCGCCCTGCTGAGCTGTCAGGACTACGGCGGTCGCTGGTACAACAGTCTGTTGCCACTGCTGGAGGAGGATCTCGACTTCGTGCTGCACGTTGGCGATTTCATCTACGAGACCGCCGGCGATCCACAGTTCCAGAGTGAGAGCGCAGAGCGCCGCATGCTGTTTGAGGACAGCGCCGGCGCGCTCAGGCTGGGCAGTGACGAGCGCCCATACTTTGCGGCACGCAGCCTCGACAACTACCGTCAGCTGCACCGCACCGTACGCACCGATCCGGTGCTGCAGGCGCTGCTCGAGCGCACGCCACTGGTCGCAATCTGGGACGACCACGAATTCGCCGACGACAGCTGGCAGGACGTCGCCACCCACTTCGATGGCCGCCTCGACGAGCGCGACCGCGAGCGCCGGCGCAACGCCGAACAGGCCTGGTTCGAGTACCTGCCGGCCGACCCCGAGGACATGCTCGATGCGCAAGGCGCAGCGCCGGTGCGTGAGGCACTGTTTCCGTCGGCGCGAATCTGGCGCGGGCTGCGCTTTGGCAAGGTCCTGGACCTGGCGCTGATCGACACCCGCAGCGAGCGACCCGATCATCTGGTACCCGAGGACGCCTTCCCCGGTGAGCTGCTCTACACCGAAGAGGGCCTGCGCGACCAGTTGCCCGCGCTTGGCCTGGACCCTGCTGCGCTGGCCGACAGCTTGCTGCCGTGGATTGATCTGGATGCCGCCGAGCACACGGCCTTGAAGCCCACCTTGGCCGGCCTGCTCAGCGCCGCCGCGGCGCGCGAGGGCCTGTCGAACGAAGCCGCGCAGGCCTACGCACAGCGTCACGCGCGAGGTCGCATTGCCCTGCCGGTGCTCGAGGCCTTGCTCAAACGCTGGAACGCCAGCGCGCCTGAGCCGATGCGCGCGGAAATTCCGGCCAGCGACCGCGCTCAGGGCCGCGGCCTGTGCTGGGCCAGTCTGGGCAAGACCGCGCTGTTCGGCAGCGTTGGTGCGCGCTACTTCGTGCTGCAGGCACCGTGGCAGGCGCTGGCTGCGCTTCGTGGCGCACAGGACTCTCCATTGTCACCGGCTCAGCGCGATTGGCTGCTGGCACGCCTGCGCGGCAGCGATGCGGTGTGGAAGACCGTCGCCAGCTCGATTTCCTGCACGCCGATCGAACTGGACCTGTCGCTGCCTGAACTGGGCGCTCCGGCGCTGCTGGCGCGACGCTTCCTGCTCAACGTCGATCACTGGGACGGCTTTCCGCAGGCACGGCGCGAACTGCTGCAGGCATTCGAAAGCGTCGGCGGTGCAGTACTGCTTTCAGGTGACATCCACGCCGCCTTCGCGACCCAGCATGCCGCACGCAGCTTCGAGTTGACCACGCCAGCGGTGTCCTCGACCACCCTGGCCGACATCCTGAGCCGCGAAGTCGAACGCGATCCGGCCACCGCGGAAGTGGGCAGGCGGATGGTCGAGCAGCTCGACGCGCTGATTGTCCATGGCGATCCGCGGGTGCAACTGGCGCGCACGCGGCTGCACGGGGTGACGGTGATCGAGGTGAGCATGAACAGCTTCGACGCGCGCTTCCTGTGCTTGCCGCCGGAGGCCTGCCGCAGCCGCAGCTACGACACTCCAGACGCGTTGGCTGCCGCGACGACACAATTGCATTTCACAAGCAGCGCAAGCGAGCGCATCCTCCGCCAGCTGTCCGGCATCCCTTAGGGAGTACAGGGTAAGATTCCCTGCTCAAGTTCACTTCGGGCAGGCCTGATCGCATTTTCACCGCGCCTGCCCGCAATCACCAAAGGAGCAAGTCGCTTGTATATACGCAGCTTTCTGACCCTGTTGATGGCCGCTGGCCTGTCGGCCTGTGGTGGCAGCGATCCACAGCCAACGAGCCAATCCACCAACCCGCCCGCGTCTGAAGGAACCGAAACCGCCACCCCGGCCGCCGCGCCGGGAGGCGCACCGACCAGCGATAGCGGCAGCGGGCTGAAGGGCATCGTGCTGCGCTATGCGCCGGGTGGGCGGCCCGATGCCTTCTGTATTCCTCAATGGTCGATCGCCAACCAGACCGCCGCGGACATCCCCGGCCTGTTGATCCAGATCACCTGGCACGGCCCCGATGGCCAGGTCCTGCAGGACATTGGCGAATTTGGCACCTTGCAGGAAGACCTCAGCGCAGGGCGGCAGGTGGATCGCACGCTGGGGGGCCATGCAGTCGCCTGTGATCAGCTCAAGATCGCTGTCGCCTCGTATGCCTGTCGGGACGAGAACGCCGTGCGGATGACTTGCCCGGGGCCCGTGCATGTGCTTGCCGAAGGCGGTATCCAGGTCGACGTCTCAGCGCTTGCCGAAGGTCCGATGCGCGGTGCGGTAGAGGGCTGAATCGGATAGAGCGACCCGCTTGATCGGCCCCCCGAAAACGAGTCCGCGGTCGACCTGAGCGATCAGCGTGTTGGTTGGTCGTGCTACCCGCAATGTGATGATCGTTGGCCGCTCGCATCGGGTCTGTGTGGCTGCCTCAAGCCGGCAGATGCTGTCAGCCGAAGCCATCGGCTAGCTTCACCCTTAGTCCAGGGCCGCAACCCCAAGTGCCTCGCAGCTCGCCAGACCCGATCTGGTGCTCGCGGTCACTTGCTTGGCCAGGCCGCGCAGGGCAGTGCGGACGGCCTCCTCGAGCACCGGGTGATAGAAGGGCAGCCGCAGCAACTCGTCCACGGTCTGATCGCGCTGGACCGCAAGTGCCAGCAGATGGGCCAGGTGCTCACCGGCGGGTGCGCACATCTCGGCACCGAGCAAGCGGCCGTTGTCGCGCTGGGCATAGATGCGCAGCAGACCCCGGTTGCGCTGGGCCGCACGGGCGCGACCCTGACGACTGAAGTCCACCTCGCCCGCGATGAAATCCGTGCCTACGAGCTCGTCGAAGCGCTTGCCCACCGCCGCGATGTTGGGATCGGCGAACACGATAGCCAGCGGCGTCCGGCGCTCGATGCAGGTCGGGTCCGGACTGCTGGCATTGAGTCCGGCGATATAGCCCTCATCGGAGGCCTCGTGTTGCAGCGGGATGTGGCCGTTGGCATCGCCGACCAGATACACCGGCAGCTCACCGATCTGCTGGGTCACCGGGTTGACTGGTGGCAGGCCGCGTTCATCCAGTTCGATGCCCAGTGACTCCAGTCCGAGCTCATCGACGTTCGGGCGGCGACCGATCGCGGCGATCACCTTGTCCACCGAGACCTCGGTATCGTCGGCGCGCACTCTCAATCCGTCGCCGATCTCGGACAGCTCGACGTTGCTGCCCAGATGCAGTGGGAACTCGCGCGCCAACAGATCGGTGGCAACGGCGTTCACCGCCGGATCGCTCACACCCGCAATCGTTTGCAAGCCGTCGAAGCCGACGACATCCAGGCCGAGTCGGCACAGCGCTTGCGCGATCTCCACCCCGATGGCACCCAGACCCACCACCGCAATGCGCGCCGGCAGATCCTCCTGCTCGAACAGCGTATCGCTGGTCAGCACGCGCCCACCCAGTGCGCGCCAGGGCGCCGGCACCACCGGGCTTGAGCCGGTGGCAAGGATGATTCGGCGCGCCCGCAGTTCGCGCCCGTTGACTGCTACCCGATCCGGGGCCAGCAGTCGCGCACGACCGCTGATCGCTCGCTCACCCAGATCTGCGGTGAGCTTGAGGACGCCACCTACGAACTCGTCGCGCAAACGGCGCACGCGCCTGAATACCGCGGGCAGGTCGACGGCAAGCTGCGCAGCGCCAGTGATGCCGAACTCGGCGAAACTGGTGCGTCGGTGAAAGGCGTTGGCGGCCTCGATCAGGACCTTCGATGGCATGCAACCGACGCGCGCACAGACCGTTCCCCACGGTTCGTCGTTGATGATCACGAAGCGGGAGGTGTGCTTGCGTACTTGATTCATTGCCGACAGCCCGGCCGTGCCGGCGCCGATGATGATGACGTCCAGATCCTGATTCATGAAGCCTTCCACGAAGCGAGCAGGGACAGACCGTACCGCCAAAAGGTACTCATCTGCGAGCGAGCCATCTGTGCGCAAGCATCCCGATGCGAAAGCGCCGGATCCGCAAGCCATTGTTGATGAACTGGGTCGGGCTGGACCTCGGGATGGAAAGCAGCATCACGTTGCAGGGGCGGAGCAGGTGGAGACGATGCCGATTGAGACCGTCGATGACAGAGACCTACAATGACGGTCCTCATCCCCCGAGCGCTCCGGATGGCACTCAAGGCCACGGTCCACAAGGCCGAGCTGTCGATCAGCGACATGGATCGTCATTACTACGCAACCCACGCGCTCACGCTGGCGCAGCACCCGTCGGAAACCGAGCAGCGCCTGATGGTACGCCTGCTCGCCTTCGCGCTGTTCGCCGATGCGCGCCTGGCCTTCGGCGCCGCTTTCCATGATCTCCCACGCAGCGTCCCAGGCAAGCTGGACGATCGCGGTAATCTCCAGAAAAGCGCCGGTGACGCCACCATGCAGGGCCGGGATCGCAGGGTTGCCGATCAGCATGTCGT
>DAIMJK010000053.1:0-7901 GCA_036722245.1 Lysobacterales bacterium | reverse complement strand
CCGATGCGCGCCTGGCCTTCGGCCGCGGCCTCAGCACCGACGACGAGCCCGACTTGTGGCGCCATTCGCTGGACGGCCAGATCGAACAATGGATCGACCTGGGTCAGCCGGACGAGTCGCGCATTCGCCGTGCCTGCGGCCGCGCGCGCACAGTGGTCGTGATCGGCTACAGCGGGCGCGCATTTCCGCTGTGGTGGGCCAGGAATCGCGGTGCGCTAGCGCGCTGCGGCAACCTTGATGTGGTCGAACTGCCGGCCGGTTGCGCCGAGTCACTGACCACGCTGTTTGGCCGCAGCATGCAACTGCAGTGCCTGATCCAGGACGGCGAGGTGCAATTGATCGGCGAGGCCGGCACGCTGACCGTCCGGCCGCAGTGGCTGCAGAGCGTGGCGATGCAGGAACCGCGCTAGCCAGCGCCGGTAGCCCGGCCAGTGCGATCAAGCAAGGGGACAGAAGCTTCGCGGCAAGGCTGCGGCCGGCCATCAGTCCACCTCCTTGACGATGACGCCGTCCTTCATGATCAGCGCGAAGTTCGCGGCCGGGTCGGCGAGCAGGTCGATGTTGGCGAGCGGGTCGCCGTTGACCAGCAAAAGGTCAGCCAGTGCGCCCTCGCGCACCACACCCAGCTCACCGGCGTAGGGCGAGCGCGGTCCGGAAAGGGCCAGCAGCTGGGCGTTGTCGTGGGTTATCAGCTTGAGGATTTCGGCCGGCGTGAACCACGGCTTGAGCCGCAGGATGTACGCGTTCTGCTCGACGTTGAGTTCGGGGTCAAACAGGAAGTCGGTACCCCAGGCCAGCTTGACGCCCAGCCGCTTGGCCATCGGCCATACCCGAGCCTGGCCCTCGAGGACAGGTCGGCGCTTTATGCGGCGCGATTCGGCCATGTTGGGCGAGTCTTCCATCAGGTTCTGCAGCGACAGCCAGACGCCGCGTTCGGCCATCAAGGCGAGGGTTTCCTCGTCCAGCAACTGACCGTGTTCGACGCACTTCACACCCGCCGCGATGGCGCGTCGCACCGATCTGGGGTGGTAGGCATGCACGGTGACATAGGTGTTCCAGTCCTCCGCGGCTTCAACCGCGGCGCGCATCTCGTCCAGCGTGTACTGGGTGACGTCCAGCGGGTCATAGTCCGAACTGGTGCCGCCGCCGGCCATCAGCTTGATCTGGCTGGCACCGAAGCGCAGGTTTTCGCGCACCGCGGTCAGCACTTCATCGCGACCGTCGGCAATGAAGCCGGCACCGAGCTGCTCCACCCGCGGCACCTTGCCGGTGAATCGCCGCGATGGTTCGTTCGGAAGGCGCATGTCGCCATGGCCCGAGGTCTGGCTGATCGCCGGGCCCGAAGGCCAGATGCGCGGGCCACGATATTTCCCGGCGTCAATTCCAGCCTTCAGTCCCCACACCGGACCGCCGACGTCGCGCACGCTGGTGAAGCCGCGCAGCAGCATCTGCTCGGCCTCGCCTGCGCCGGCCTGCTCGGCCAGGGCTGGCGTCAGATCCGGCGACATCAACGCTTCCATCGGCATCGCGCCGAACACCAGATGCACGTGTACATCGATCAGCCCAGGCATCAGGGTGCCGCCGTCGCCTTCGATGACCCGGGCGTCCGCTGCAGTGACCTCCGGCCCGATTGCTGCAATCACATTACCGCGCACCAGCACCCGCGTTGGCGCCGACAGCGTCGGCCCGACCCCGTCGAACACCCGGACGTTTTCGAACAGCACCGGCGGCGAGGCCGCGGGGGTCGCATGCATGCCAGCCAACAGCGCAAACAGCACCAGAATTGATGCCCAGATCGGTCTGATCAACATCGGTTTTCCCCGCACCGAGCGCCGCCAAGGTCATGCAGGTGCCTGAAACCACCTGAGGCCAGCGAGCTGGTCAAGAAGCAGTGAATTTGCGTTCGCACGCTCCGATGAAGAGCAGAGCGTCAGGGATGGACGCCCGGCGCAAAGCGAGCTGACGAGCACGAAAGGCGCATAATCACCCCATGCCGCTCAGTCACTTTCATCCAGCGGTCGCAGACTGGTTTCGCAACCACTTTGCGGCGCCGACGCAGGCGCAGCTTGCGGCCTGGGACGCAATCGCGCGTGGTCGCCACACGCTCGTTGCCGCCCCGACCGGCTCGGGCAAGACCCTGGCGGCGTTCCTGCACGCGATCGACGGACTGGTGCGCAGCGCCGTTGCCGGCGAGCTTGCCGAACAAGTGACGGTGCTCTACGTGTCACCGCTGAAAGCGCTGTCGAACGACATCAATCTGAACCTGATCGCGCCGCTGCAGGGCGTGGCCGCAGTGCTGCGCTCGACGGAGCAGGTCGATATCGCCCTGCGCTCGATGGTACGCACCGGCGACACTCCGCCGTCCGAGCGGGTGGCGATGCGCAAACGGCCACCGCACATCCTGGTCACGACGCCCGAATCGCTGTACATCCTGCTCGGTTCGGAATCCGGTCGGCGCATGCTGGCCAGCGTACGCAGCGTGATCGTCGATGAAATCCACGCCGTGGTGAGCAACAAGCGCGGCGCCCATCTGGCGCTGTCGCTGGCCCGACTGGACGCCCTGTGCGAGCGCCGTGTGCTGCGTATCGGCCTGTCTGCGACGCAAAGCCCGATCGATGAAGTCGCGCGCTTCCTGGTCGGCAGCAATGCAATCGGCGCCGACGGCCAGCCGGATGCGGAAATCGTCGATACCGGGCATGTGCGCGATCGCGATCTGGCGCTGGAGCTGGGACCGGTTCCGCTCGCTCCGGTCATGTCCGGAACCGCCTGGGAGGCAATCTACGACCGACTCGCGGTGCTCGGGAATCAGCACCGGACGACGCTGGTCTTCGTCAACACCCGGCGGCTGGTCGAGCGCGTATCTCGCCACCTGAGCGAGCGCATGGGCCGCGAGCGGGTCGCGGCCCATCACGGCAGCATGGCCAGGGAGTTGCGGCTGGACGCCGAACAGCGGCTCAAGGCGGGCGAGCTGAAGGTGCTGGTGGCGACCGCCTCGCTGGAGCTGGGCATCGACATTGGCGACGTGGATCTGGTCTGCCAGCTGGGCTCGCCGCATTCGATCTCGGCCTTCCTGCAGCGGGTAGGGCGTTCGGGGCATGCCGTTGGCGCAACGCCCAAGGGTCGACTGTTTCCGCTGTCGCGCGATGATCTGGTCGAGTGCGCCGCGCTGCTGGACTGCGTTCAACGCGGTGAGCTCGACCAACTGCAAACCGTTGACGCGGCGCTGGATGTGCTGGCCCAGCAGATCGTCGCCGAGGTCGCCGCGCAGGAGGGCAGCGAAGACCGACTGTACGCGATGATGCGCGCCGCCTGGCCCTACGCGCAGCTGCAGCGCGAACAGTTCGACGCCGTGCTGCGCATGCTTGGCGGCGGCTTCACACCGCGCCGTGGCCCGCGCGCGGCCTACATCCACCGTGACAGCGTGAACGGGCTGTTGCGGGCACGGCGCGGCGCGCGACTGACCGCAATCAGCTCCGGCGGGGCGATCCCCGACAACGCCGACTATCAGGTCGTGCTGGAACCCGAGGCGCTGCTGGTGGGCAGCGTGCATGAAGACTTCGCGGTCGAGTCGATGGCCGGCGACATCTTCCAGCTGGGCAACACCAGTTACCGCGTGCTGCGCGTCGAGCAGGGCAAGCTGCGGGTGGAAAGCGCCGCCGGACTGCCTCCCAGCGTTCCATTCTGGCTCGGTGAAGCGCCTGGCCGCAGCAACGCCCTGTCCGCGGCGATCTCACGCTTGCGCAGCGCGGCGCAGGCGCAGATCGAGCAGGGCGGACAGGCGGGACTGCAGTCGTGGCTGCTCCAACAGTTGGGCCTGAGCGAGGAAGCCGCTGCCCAGCTGGCCGGCTATCTGGCCCGCACCCATCAGGCGCTGGGGCTGCTGCCGACGCAGGACGCGCTGGTGTTCGAGCGCTTCTTCGACGAATCCGGCGGCACCCAGCTGGTGATTCATTCGCCCTATGGCAGCCGGATCAATCGCGCCTGGGGTCTGGCCCTGCGCAAGCGCTTCTGCCGCCGCTTCAACTTCGAGTTGCAGGCGGCCGCGACCGAGGACGCCATCGTCATCTCGCTGTCGACCAGCCACAGTTTCCCGCTGCCCGAGGTCGGCCAGTACCTGCACTCGACCAGCGTCGAACCGGTATTGACCCAGGCGCTGCTGGATGCACCGATGTTCGGCGTGCGTTGGCGCTGGAATGCCACCACCGCGCTGGCCTTGCCGCGCATGAGTGGCGGCAAGAAGCTCGCGCCACAGCTGCAGCGCATGCGGGCCGAGGATCTGATCGCGGCGGTGTTTCCCGACCAGATCGCCTGTGCCGAGAATCTCGCCGGCGAGCGCGAGATTCCCGACCACCCGCTGGTGCTGCAAACTCTGCGCGACTGCCTGCATGAGGCGATGGACCTGGCCGGTCTGGTCGCTCTGTTGCAGCGGCTGGAGTCCGGCCAGGCACGGATCGAATGCCGCGAACTGACCACGCCCTCGCCGCTGTCGGCCGAGGTCCTCAGCGCGCGCCCCTATGCCTTTCTCGATGACGCACCGCTGGAGGAACGGCGCACTCAGGCAGTGCAGTCGCGGCGCTGGAATACGGTCGATGACGGCGACTACGGCCAACTCGACGAGGCCGCGATCAATGCGGTGCGGGCCGAAGCCTGGCCGCTGGTGCGTGACCCCGACGAGATGCATGATGCCTTGTTCAATCTGGGCTGGCTGAGCGTCGCCGAAGCGTCCAGCCATTCGGACTGGTCTGAGCATCTGGCCGAGCTGGCCAACGCTCGTCGCGCAGCCATCCTGACGAACGCTGGCGGCGCGCCGATCTGGATCACCGCCGAGCGCCTGAACCAGTTCGCGCAGATTTTTCCCGACGCCCGACTCGCCCCGGCGATCACCGCGCCCTCGGCTGCCGAGCCCGTTGCCCGCGACCGCGCCGCCGCGCTGGTCGAGATCGTGCGCGCCCGGATGACCGTGGCCGGCCCGGTGCTGGTCCGTACCCTGGCTGCGGATCTCGGTGTCGCAGACGGGGACATCGATACCGCGCTGCTGACATTGGAGCGGGAGGGCTATGTGATGCGCGGGCAGTTCAGCGTGGCGCTCATCGCCGGTGCCGAGCAATGGTGCGAACGCCATCTGCTGGCGCGCATCCATCGTTACACGATCAAGCGACTCCGGCGGGAGATCGAGCCGGTGGAGCCGCGCGAGTACCTGCGCTTTGCACTCCAGTGGCAGCGAGTGGGCGTTGAGCGCGGCGCAGGGCCAGACGCGCTGGCCGCCATCCTGACCCAGCTCGAGGGCTTCGAGGCGCCCGCTGCCGCCTGGGAATCGGAGATCCTGCCGGCCCGACTGATCGACTACGACCCGGCCTGGCTGGATGACCTGTGTCTGGCCGGTCGAGTCCTCTGGTCACGCTTGCGCGCATACAACCCCACCGGTCACGGCGGCAGCGGCGGCCCGGTGCGCAACACGCCGATCGTGCTGCTGCAGCGGCGCCATCTGAGCCTTTGGAATCAGCTGCGCGACGCCGATGACCAGACACCTGCGGCCAGCAGCCGCGCCGAACGTGTCGCCGCGGCGCTGGCGGAGCATGGCGCCCTGTTCTTCGATGAGATCAGCGACAGTACCCATCTGCTTGCCACGGAAGTGGAAGATGCCCTCGCCGAGCTGGTCGCCAGCGGACGCGTGCATTGCGACAGCTACGCCGGCTTGCGCGCACTGCTGATGCCGGCGGCCAAGCGAGCGCGGATCAGCTCGCGTCGAGGGCGTGGTGCGCAGCTCTGGTCCGGCCTGCACAGCGCCGGCCGCTGGGCGCTGCGACGCCGACCAGGCGGCACCGAAGCACAGCCGCCACTCAATGACCCCGAACAGATCGAACAGGTCGCGCGCGTGTTGCTGCGCCGCTACGGCCTGCTTTGCTGGCAGTTGCTGCAACGCGAACCGAACTGGCTGCCGCCCTGGCGTGCGCTGGTGCGCGCCTGCCATCGACTGGAAGCGCGCGGTGAACTGCGCGGCGGTCGCTTCATTGCAGGGCTGACCGGCGAGCAGTTCGCGCTGCCCGAGGCGGTCGCCCAGCTACGCGTGCTGCGCAAGGCGGAACCGACTGGCGTGGAGATCTGCCTGTCCGCCGCCGACCCCCTCAATCTGGTCGGCACCGTCCTGGCCGGCACGCGCATCGGTGCGGTCAGCGGGCAGCGCATCCTGTACCGTGACGGCGTCCCGATCGCCGCCCTGATCGGCGGCGAGTTCAAGGCCCTGATCGACATGAGTAGCGAGGAGGCGTGGCGGGCACGCACCCGGCTGCTGCGAACAGGCGCGCTGGAAGTCCCTGCCGAGGCGCATCTGGGACGCAGCGCCAGAATCGGCTCGCAGCCCGCCAAACGCAGCACATCGCCGGGTTGATCAGATGGCACAGTTTCGATGCCCACATTGTGCAGCCCGAATGGACAGGCCATGGTGGAAGTGTATCCAGGATCGCCACGCTCCCTCACTCCTGTGCGGCAACTGCGGCAATCCGTCCTGGTTCCCGTGGTACCGGCGGATCTCCGGCGCACTTGCAGGCTGCGCACTCGCGCTTGGTGGCGTCTTCAGTGCAATCAAGGTCTGGGAGATCGAGGGAATGCCGCCGCTATTGCTACTGGTTGCCTGCCTCGCGTTGCTGCTGGTCAGCGGGCTGGTCCCGTGGCTGTTCATGGGATGGTTCAACTCCCTCAGCGCTCGATTGTGCAAGTCCCCTTGGCGGGGATGAGTCCGTGACGGTGCGTCATCTGAGCTGATCCGAGTAGTGCTCAGACGGATCAAGCGGTCGCGGCGCAGGCTGGCCCATACCGCGGCCGCGAGGATGACACCGAGCACGCCGAACTTTGCGCGGTCGACAGGTGGAAGCGGTCGACCAGCATCGAGCCGTCGACGCAGATCAGGATCACCGCGACCGCCGTCTGCTGGTAGTGCAGGCGCGCGGCGATCCCGGCGAGCAGAATGCGTTGAGCTCACAAACGGAAGCAGACCGCTCCACCGCGTGCCCGGCGGAATGAAAGCGGCTGGCGGTCGCAGTAGTGGGTTGAAGAAACATCCGGGCTAGATCAATTGCGGCGTAGACAGAAGCCGCGCCCTATGCGACTGTGCGCACGCATTCAAGCTTCAGGGGGAAGTGATGGTGTTCAAGCATCGGGCGCTCGGCAGACGGGTGCTCGCAGGGGCTTTCCTGGGGTGCCTTGCGTACGCACCATTCTGCTCGGCTCAACAATTGGTGGTCGGTACCGGGGCGCGGATGTCCCTCGGCAGCACCACTCTGGACGTCGGCTGTCGAGACGTGGCAGTGACCGGCATCATGGACGTAGGTGTGGGTGCCGTTCGTGGTGTGCGCGATCTTTCAGTCAGCGGCACGCTCAGCGGCGGCAGCGGACTGATCGAGCTGAGCGGAGACCTGGCGGCGGGCTCCAGTCTGGTTCCGCAGACGGGCACCGTGCAGATGGTCGATGGCTGTGGCAGCACCGAATCGGTCCTGATCGGTGACCATCAATTCAATCGTCTGCGGGTCGAAACCAACAACGGGCGAGCACTGGTGTTGCCAGCAGCGGGTACCCAGTCGATCTTGAACTCGCTGGAACTGATCGGGGGTGCGCTGCGTCTGGTCATGCGCAGCAGTATGCCGGGCTCGGTTGGCTTCCTGAATCTGCAGGCCGATGGCATGCAGTTTGTCTCGCGTGTAGACGCCGGCGATGTCGGAGCACCCGCCAGCGGCCAGTACCTGGCACCGCTGCTACCCGAAGACTATGACAGCATCGATCGCGGCAACACGCCGCGCTTCTTCGGCGACCCGGAGGCGGAACCGATCCCGATCCCGACGCTTTCCAATTTCAGTCTGATCACAATGTTCTTGCTTATCGCTGGCTTCGGCCTGTTCCAGACCCGT
>DAIMJK010000052.1:0-14344 GCA_036722245.1 Lysobacterales bacterium | reverse complement strand
CACGTTCCAGCCCACTGGCGAGCAGCTGGTCATAGCGCGTTTCACAGTGCCGCACATGCGCGGCCACTGCCAGTGCCACCGGCTCGGCCTGCAGTGCCTTGGCAGTAGCGCTGCGGCCTACTCGGTCGCTGTACTTGCGACAGGCGTGTTCGGCAATGGCCTGCTCACGACCTGCCGGCGCGTTCGGGTACAGCTCGCGAACGCGCAAGGCAAAACGCGCGACGTAGGCGCGATCGAGTTCGTCGCGGCGGGCTGCTTCTCGAATCCGCCGCTGCTCACGCGCTGCGCTATCTGACAGACACTCGGCCTCGGCTTGACTCAGCGCTGCCTCCTCGATCAGCAAGCCCTGGCGCTCATAGCGCTTGCGCGCCCGGCTCCATTTCAGGACCACCGCCGCCAGCGTCGAGTGCTTGCGCGCCCGGCGTGTCAGTGCGGCATCGCCGGAGGGCAGGAACAGCAGATGACCCAGGTCGGCGCAATCCAGGCAAGCGGCCTGGCCGTTGCCCGTCAGCGTGATCCAGGCCTTCGACCCCAGATCCTCCTTGCACTCGTCGCAAGTGGAATCCTTGCTGGAAATGAACACTTTCAGCTCGGACCGAGCTTCTCCCATCGCCCCAATCTCCTGCGCCTGCATTCATTCGAGCCCGGCGATTCTGCTTCACTCCGTGCGGAGCGAAAGCACGATCACCGTGTCGGTGGCTGCCACGTGGTGATGGCTGCCATTGTACCTGCAGGGCCATCCGCAATTCGTTCAGGTCTCATTCGCCGGCCGACCAAGCTGGCCTTCTGGTACAGGGCCGCCGCGACACGGACGGGGTTGAGGTCGACGTAGACCATCGGGTGTGTACGCATCCAAAGCGGTGCAGAGCACCGCACTCCAAAGGCGCTGCGCGCCATGAACGGCGATGCGCAACTTTGGACTGCGGCGCTCCGCGCCGCTTTGGATGCTCTACGGGACTCCGTCCAACTTGAACATGGCGCTGAGTTCTTCGTGACGTCGCTGACCGACGCCAAGCGCTTGCGGATGTTGGCGATCCTCACGTCCTGCACCAACCAGGCCTTGATGCGGTCTTCCTGCTGAGCTTCGTTATGTCGGCACGTTGATGGAGCCGGTTCCAGCGCTCGGCGACCTTTGGGATCCAGGAGCGGCAGCAAGCTGCCAACAGCGAAAGCGGTAGCAAGCTACCCCACTCCATATTGGCTCATCGCTGCGGTGATCTCCGCACCTGCCTGGTCGGCTGGACTGAGCACTCGAAAGTTGCCGTCCGTGGTCGAGCGACTTGCAATCACGACGTTGCTCAGGTCATTGCCGCAGATCGGCCCGTTGGCCAGCGCAGCCTTGATCGCGCGCAAGCCGGCACTGGCATTGGCACTGTGAAAGTACAGGTGCATCGCCTCGTCCTGATCGTAGGCCCATCGATCGGCGACGACGAAACCGTTGCTCAGGCGCTCTATCGCTTGCGGGACCAGGACGGCCAGGTCGGTGTCGGGATTGGCCAGCTCCGTCGAATTCAGGACGATCACGAACTGACTAGCGGTAGATTCCGGGTTGTCCGGCCGTGTGCGGTGTATTTCCAGACCAGAGCAGCTGAAGCGCAGTTCACCCCGGCTGGCGAAATCGAACAGCACGAACCACTCGTCGTCCGCGTTCTGCTCGATCAAGGTGTCCCAGGTCATCGGCATGCCGCTGCTGCGCGCACCGTAGTTCAAATCGAACTTCAGCCCGTGCACCCACCGGGCGACCAGTATCCAGTCCAGATTCACGCCCTGAACGTGCGCGGACAGACTGAGTTCGAGGTCTGTGTCGTTTTGCGTCCATGCGATCCCTCGCAGATGCACATCGCAGCGCGGCATCTGCGCCAGATCGAATGCCTCGCCAGCGTGCACGCGGCGCATCAGTTCGACGCTTTGATCCAGTCGGGAGTTCTGGTGAGGCATGGCGGGCTCTCTAGTACAGTCGGCGTGTTGGCGATCTTGGCGTACTGAGGCAGCCAGGAATAGATGCGTTCGGTCCGCCCGCTTGCAGGGCGTTCGGGGAGGTTGATGTGTCCAGGGGTTCGAACCTGTCCTCGGCTTCGAACCCATCCGAAGCGGTGTCCCCGGCAGGGCTGGACCTTGAAGATGAGATCGCCGACGTCGGCAGTATCCTGGGCCACCTCGGCGACAGCCTTGCCCGAGCGTGACCGGTAAGGGGTCTCGCGCTAACCTCTGCGCCCCCAATGCTGGCGGTCGATGATGGACGGGCGCAAACGAGTGCTGCACTTCGTCACCGGCGGCTTCTCCGGCGGTGCGACCCAGGTGGCTATCGCGGTGGTCAATGCCGCAGTGGCCTCCGCGGCGACTGAGCCATTGCTGGTTCTGCGCAGCAAGCGCCATACGCCGACCGACAGGATCGAGGCGCTGCGCGCGGCGGGCACCCCCCTGACCGTAGTGCCGGGCTGGTCGCGGCTGGCCACGATCATCGCGCTGGTGCGCCTTTGCCGCCGTCTGCGGCCCGATGTATTGGTGGCCTACGGCTTCAGCGAGCATCTGTGGGGGCGTCTGGCCGGCCTCATTGCTGGTGTGCCCTGTCTGGTCCAGGTCGAACAGAACACCAAAGAACGCTACAGTGCCCTGCATCTGGCCCTGACGCGCTGGCTTGCGCGACGCAGCGCCGCCATCGTGGGCTGCTCCGAGGGCGTGCGTGTGGCGCTGCAGGCGCAGGGCCTGCCCTCGGAGCAGTTGCTCACCATCCCCAATGGAATCCAGACGGCGGCCTTTGCGGCGGCCGGCACACAACCCTGGCATGAGCGTGAATCCGGGATCGTCATGGTCGCGCGCTTTTCCCGCCAGAAGAACCACGCCACCTTGCTGCGCGCAGTCGCCTTGCTGGCCGAACGCGGGCTGCATCCGCGTCTGCTCCTGGCAGGTGGTGGCAAGCCGCTGCATCGCAAGCCGGTGGAGCGGCTGGCGCGGGAGCTCGGCATCGCCGGGCAAGTCGTTTTTCTTGGGGTATGTCGAAACGTGCCCGAGCTGTTGATGCGCCAGCGGGTGGCCGTGCTCAGCACACGCTGGGAAGGCTTGCCGCTGGCCCTGATCGAAGGGATGGCGGCCGGCTGCGCGGTGATCGGCAGTGCGGTCCCCGGGGTCCGCGAGCTCCTCCGTGATGGTATCGACGGCCGCCTCGTTCCGGCTGACGATGCGCAGGCAATGGCCGATGCGCTGGCGCAGCTGCTGCGTGACGACGGACCGGGTGCAACGATGGCCGAGGCGGCCCGCGAGCGCGCGCTGCTGGAGTTCAGCCGGGAGCGCATGAATGCGCGCTATGAGGCCATGATCGAGTCGCTGGCCGAGGGACGCGGCATTCCTGCCCAGTTGCGATGACCCGGCCGCCTGCTCTGTCGCTGAGAGCACGGGGACAGAACCGGGACTCCTTGGTTTGGTCTGGTCCTTGCTGCCGCTAGACGAGTTCGCAGTAGCGACCGCCGTGATATATCAGCGGCGCGTGCGGCTGCTGCGACACCTGCAGCACGCGGCCGACCAGGATCAGGTGATCACCGCCCTCGTAGCGATGCTCGACCGCACACTGGAACAGCGCAGCGACGTCGTCCAGCAAAGGCACACCGCCGATGCCGGGCCGATGTCGGATACCGACGAAGCGGTGTGGGTCCGCCTGTGCGAAGCGCTCCGAAAGCGCTGCTTGCCCGGCAGTGAGCACATGAACGGCGAAATACGCGGCTCGTTCGAAGGTGTCGAACGGGTCCACCCCGCGCTGTGCGCTCCACAACACCAACGGCGGATTCAAGGAGACAGCGGCGAAGCTGTTCACGGTCATCCCCACCGGCTTTTTGTCGGCACCGAGCGTGGTGACGATCGCCACACCGGTGGCATATGCGCCGAGCGCTTGGCGCAGCGCCGGTAGCGCCACGCCGGCCAATGTAGTAGTGGGCAAGCAAGCGTCCTCAGGGGCCGTGAATGTAGTCCATCAATTCGGAGATCGTGGCCTCCTTGTCCTTGACCACCGATCTCACCAGGTCGCCGATGGACAGCAGGCCCAGCAGTTCGGACCCTTCCACCACCGGCAGATGTCGTACTCGCCGGGTGGTACAGATCTTGAGCGCGGCGTCGACGCTCAACGACGGCGGCACAGTCACCAGGTCTGCGGGCATGACCGAGGTAATCGCGGCCTCACCCGCTTCCGGTCTGCCTGCGGCGAAGAGGTGCAGAATCTCCCGTTCGCTGACAATTCCGATCAGACGCTGGTTCTGCATGACCAGCACGCAGCCGATGTTGGCCTTGCTCATCAGCCGGGCGGCTTCGGCCAGCGTGGCATGGGTACCGACAGTGTAGAGAGCGCCGGCCCCTTCCGCTGCGTGTGCGGCTTTCTCTTCCAGCACTACACTCAGCATCGTCTTCATGACGGTCCTTTGGCATCATCAGCATCGACCCAAGCATAACGCCATGATCGGCCGCCGTTGCAGACTGAGATCGAATGCGCGTGCATTCACTCGTGCTAGGGTGCTCGCAAATGGAAACCGAAACTTCAGGCGGCCGCGCTCGCCTGGCGCTACAGGCAATCGATGCCCGATCAAGTACCCTTGTCCGGTTGGCGTGGAGATGCGATCTGAACCATGATCAGGATTAAGCGCGGGCTCGACCTTCCCATCGCCGGAGCGCCGCGCCAGGAGATATCGACTGGCCCGAGCGTGCGAGCCGTCGCCGTGCTCGGCGCAGATTACCCCGGCATGCGCCCTACCCTGCGCGTGGCCGAGGGCGACCAGGTCAGGCGCGGTCAGGTGCTGTTTGACGACAAGAAGACGCCGGGCGTCTGTTACACCGCGCCCGCCGCCGGTACCGTGCGTTCCATCAACCGTGGCCAGCGGCGCTTCATGCTGTCGGTGGTCATCGACACCACCACCGGCGACGGCGATGAATCCTTTGCGGTGCATGCCAGCGGCAGCCTGGCGGAGCTGGATCCAGACACGGTACGCGCCCAGTTGGTCGAGTCCGGCGAGTGGACCGCCATCCGGACCCGACCCTTCGGTAAAGTCCCGGCGCCAGACACAAAGCCGCGCGCGATCTTTGTCACCGCGATCGACACCAACCCGCTGGCCGCCAATCCCGAGGTGGTCATCAACGAGCAGCTCGATGCATTTCGCGACGGCCTGGCGGTGCTCTCGCGACTGAGTGACGGACCGGTCTGGGTGTGCCTGGGGGCGGATTCCTCGTTGCCATCGTTCGCCGGCGGGTCGATCCGCGAGGAACGCTTCGCCGGGCCGCATCCGGCCGGCAACGCCAGCACCCATATCCATTTCCTGTCGCCGGTCGACGCCCGCCACTGCGCCTGGGTGGTCGGCTACCAGGACGTGATCGCCTTCGGGCTGCTGTTCACCACCGGCAAGTTGCACAGCGAGCGGGTGGTGGCGCTGGCCGGACCCCAGGTCGAAGACCCGCGATTGATCCGCACCCAGGTTGGCGCAGACCTGGAGGCACTTTGTGCCGGTCAACTGCATGCGGGCGACAACCGTATCATTTCCGGCTCGGTGTTCAACGGCCACCATGCGCATGGCCCGACCGGCTACCTTGGCCGGCTGGCCAATCAAGTTACCGTGTTGCTTGAAGGCAAGCAGCGCGAGCTGCTCGGCTATCTGTCGCCCGGGCGGGAGCGGCATTCGGTGCTGAACATCTACCTGTCGCGACTGCTGCCGAACAAGCGCTTCCGTTTCACCACCACCACCAACGGCAGCGAGCGAGCCATGGTGCCGCTGGGCCAGTACGAGCAGGTGATGCCGCTCGACATCCTGCCGACTCAGCTGCTGCGCGCGCTGGTGGTGGGCGATACCGAAGCTGCGCAGGCGCTGGGCGCGCTGGAACTGGTCGAGGAGGATCTCGCCTTGTGCACCTACGTTTGCGTCGGCAAGTACGAGTACGGGCCGATCCTGCGCGAGAATCTCGATCTGATCGAGAAGGAAGGCTAGCGTGGGGCTGAGAAAATTCATCGACGAACGTATCGCCCCGCATTTCGAGAAAGGCGGCAGGTTCGAACGTCACCACGTCTTCTACGAGATGTTCGACACCATGCTGTACAGCCCGTCGAGCACGACGCGCGCTGCAGCGCACGTGCGCGACGGCATCGATCTGAAGCGGGTGATGATGACGGTGTGGTTCGCCGCGCTGCCGGCGCTGCTGTTCGGCATGATCAACGTTGGCTACCAGGCCAATCTGCAGATCGCCGAATTCGGCTACAGCGCGATCCCCGGGTGGCGCACCGATCTGGTTGCGGGCCTGGTCGGCTTCAATCCGGCTTCCTGGCTGTCCAACCTGCTGCATGGCGCGGTGTACTACGTGCCGATCCTGATCGTCACCTATCTCGGCGGTTTCATCTGGGAAGGCCTGTTCGCCTGGAAGCGCGGGCACGAGGTGAATGAAGGCTTCTTCGTCACCGGAATCCTGTTCACCTTGATCCTGCCGCCGGCCATCCCGCTGTGGATGGTGTTCCTCGGCATCAGCTTCGGCGTGGTGATCGGCAAGGAAGTGTTTGGCGGCACCGGCAAGAACTTCCTCAACCCGGCTCTGGTTGGACGGGCATTCCTGTTCTTCGCCTACCCCGCCCACCTGTCCGGCGATGCGGTCTGGACTGCGGTCGACAACTTTTCCGGCGCCACCCCGCTGGCCATGGCCGCGGCTGGCGAGCTTGATTTCAGCGTCGCCCTGACCGCCAATGCCTCACTGGCGCCACAGGTCGACCTTAGCTGGATGCAGACCGCGCTCGGTGGGATTCAGGGTTCGATCGGCGAGACCTCGACCCTGGTCATCGCGCTCGGCGCACTGATCCTGCTGGTTACCAAGATCGCCTCTTGGCGAATCATGCTCAGCATGCTGCTCGGCATGATCGCCATGACCCTGGTCCTGAACTGGGCCGGCAGCGACACCAATCCAATGTTCCAGATGCCCTGGTACTGGCACCTGACCCTGGGCGGCTTCGCCTTCGGCCTGGTGTACATGGCCACCGACCCGGTCTCGGCCTCGATGACCGATACCGGCAAGCTGGTGTTCGGCGCATTGATCGGCGTGATGACCGTGCTGATCCGGGTGGTCAACCCCGCCTTTCCGGAAGGCGTGATGCTGGCGATCCTGTTCGCCAACCTGTGCGCACCGCTGATCGACTATTTTGTCGTCCAGGCCAACATCGGACGGCGCCTGCGCCGTCTGCGCGGAGGCAATCATGTCGGATAACAAGAAAGACAGTATCGGCAATACCTTGCGGGTCGCGGTCGGCGTCTGTCTGGTATGCGCGGTGGTGGTCTCCACCGCCTCGGTCGCGCTGCGTCCGCTGCAGGTGGAAAACCGGATGCAGTTCCGCCAGGTCAACATCCTGCAGACGGCCGACATGTACACGCCAGGCATGGATGTGCAGGCGGCCTTCGAACGCGTAGAGCGCCGCTTCGTCGATCTCGACAGCGGCGACTACGTCGAGCGGCCGGACAGCTACGATCAACCCCGCGCCGCGCGCGACGCGGAGCAGAGCCGGCAGATCGATCCGGACCCGGCCGGAATCCGCCGGCGCGCCGATGTGGCCGAGGTTTATCTCACCTACGACGACGCCGGGGCCCTGCACCGCGTGGTGCTGCCGGTGCATGGCTATGGCCTGTGGTCAACCATGTACGGCTTCCTCGCGCTCGAGCCTGACCTCAACACCATTGCCGGCATTCGCTTCTACCAACACGGCGAAACTCCGGGGCTGGGCGGCGAGATCGACAATCCGCGCTGGCAGCAGAACTGGCAAGGCAAACAGCTCCGCAACGACGAGGGCGAACTCGTATTCGAGGTGGTCAAGGGGCAGGTTGCTCAAGGCAGTCCCGGCGCCGACTACAGCGTCGACGGGCTGTCGGGTGCCACCATCACCGCGCGCGGTGTCAACAATCTGGTGCGTTTCTGGGTTGGCGAGCAGGGCTTCGGTCCCTATCTCGCCGAACTGGCCGAGCGCATCGAAGCGGGAGCGGCCGAATAGGCCGCCGGAGAAAGACGATGGCAAAGCTCAAGAAGATGGACGTGCTGTTCGAGCCGATCTTCAGCAACAATCCGATCGCGCTGCAGATTCTCGGCATCTGCTCGGCATTGGCGATCACCACCAAGCTCGATACCACCCTGACCATGTGTGCGGCGGTGGCCTTCGTGCTGACCGCGTCGAACTTCTTCGTATCGACCATCCGCACGATCATCCCGGCCAACATCCGCATCATCGTGCAGATGACCATCATCACCTCGCTGGTGATCGTGGTCGACCAGGTGCTGCAGGCCTATGCCTATCAGCTCAGCCGCGAACTGTCGGTATTCGTCGGCCTGATCATCACCAACTGCATCGTGATGGGCCGCGCCGAGGCATTCGCGATGCAGCATCCACCGGTCGTTTCGGCGTTTGACGGACTCGGCAATGCGCTCGGTTATGGCCTGGTGCTGGTCGCGGTCGGCTTTTCGCGCGAGTTGTTCGGCTCCGGCAGCGTGCTCGGCCTGTCGGTGCTGCAACCGATCACCGAGGGCGGCTGGTACCAGCCCAACGGACTGATGCTGCTGCCACCCAGTGCATTCTTCCTGATCGGCTTCTTCATCTGGATTCTGCGCAGTGTGCGCACCGAGCAGGTCGAGAAGGACGAGTTCTCGATCATGCCCAACTCCCGCACCAGCGAAGCATTCTGAGACCCAGGGGACCGACCGACGTGTTCGAGCACTATCTCAGCCTGTTCATCCGCGCCGTGTTCGTCGAGAACATGGCGCTGGCCTTCTTTCTTGGCATGTGCACGTTCATGGCCATCTCGAAGAAGGTCAAGACCGCGCTTGGCCTGGGTATCGCCGTTACCGTGGTACTGATGATCACCGTGCCGCTGAACAACCTGATCCTGCACAACCTGCTCGACGAGGGTGCGCTGGCCTGGACCGGCATTCCGGCGCTGCAGCAGCTGGACCTGCGCTTTCTTGGTCTGCTGAGCTACATCGGCGTGATCGCCGCACTGGTGCAGATCCTGGAGATGACCCTGGACCGTTATGTGCCGGCGCTGTACAACGCGCTCGGCATCTTCCTGCCATTGATCACGGTCAACTGCGCGATCCTCGGCGCCAGTCTGTTCATGGTCGAGCGCCACTACGAGTTTGGCGAAAGCGTGGTGTTCGGCTTCGGTGCCGGCGTGGGCTGGGCCCTGGCCATCGTGCTGCTGGCGGCGATCCGCGAAAAGCTCAAGTACAGCGATGTGCCTGATGGTCTCAAGGGTCTGGGGATCGTGTTCGTCATCGTCGGGCTGATGTCACTGGGCTTCATGTCCTTTGCCGGCGTGCAGCTGTGATGCTGTTCGAGATCGCCTTCGGTGTAGGCATGTTTACCGTCACCGTGCTGGTGCTGGTGATGGTGATCCTGTTCGCGCGCACCAGGCTGGTGAGCACCGGTGCGATAACCATCGAGGTCAACGACGATCCCGACAAGCGCATCCACACCACCGGCGGGCGCAAGCTGCTTGGCGCTCTCGCCGACGAGGGGATTTTCCTGTCCTCGGCCTGTGGCGGCGGCGGCACCTGCGGTCAGTGCCGCTGCGTGGTCAAGTCCGGCGGCGGCGATGCACTGGCCACCGAGGAGGAGAAACTCACCCGGCGCGAGATCCGCCAGGGCGTGCGCCTGGCCTGTCAGGTTTCGGTCAAGCAGGATCTGGAAATCGAGGTACCGGAAGAATTCTTCGAGGTTCACAAGCTCGAGTGCGAGGTGGTCTCGAACGACAACGTCGCAACCTTCATCAAGGAGTTGGTGCTGAAGCTGCCCGAGGGCCGCGAAATCGACTTCCGCGCCGGTGGCTTCATGCAGTTCGAGGTGCCGGGCTTCGAGGCCCGCTTCAGCGATTTCGACATCCCGGAGCAGTACCGCGGCGACTGGCAGCACTTCAAGATGTTCGACCTGGCGATCAAGAACGAGGAAGAAGAAACCGTCCGCGCCTATTCGATGGCGAACTATCCCGAAGAACGCGGGCTGCTGAAGTTCAACATCCGCATCGCCGCGCCACCGCCCAAGACCACCGGGATTCCCCCGGGCATCGTCTCGAGCTTTCTGTTCAGCCTCAAGCCAGGCGACAAGGTCACGGTGTTCGGTCCCTTCGGTGAGTTCTTCGCCCGGGACACCGATGCCGAGATGGTGTTCATTGGCGGCGGCGCCGGCATGGCACCGCTGCGTTCGCATATCTTCGACCAGCTCAAGCGGCTGAAGTCCAGGCGCAAGATCAGTTTCTGGTACGGCGCCCGATCCCTGCGGGAAGCCTTCTATGTCGAGGATTTTGACCACCTGGCCGAGGAACACGACAATTTCGAATGGCATCTGGCGCTGTCCGATCCACAGCCCGAGGACAACTGGGAGGGCTACACCGGGTTCATCCACAAGGTCGTGCTCGACAACTACCTCAAGAAGCATCCGGCGCCGGAAGACTGCGAGTACTACCTCTGCGGTCCACCAATGATGAATGCAGCGTGCATCCGAATGCTGACCGACCTCGGGGTCGAGCCCGAGCACATCCTGCTCGATGACTTTGGCGGCTGAGCTTGTCGCGGCTGAGTTTGTCGAGCAGGGCAATGCCCTTCCGCAGGCGTCACACCGGCTGGCTGCTGCTGCCGCTATGGCTGCTGCTCGCGGCCTGCAGCCGGACGCCCGAGGCGGTCACCCTCAACGGCGCCAGCATGGGCACAAGCTGGACGGTGCGGCTGGGAAACATTCCCGCGGATGTGTCCGTTCCCACGCTACGGTCGGAGATCGAAGCGCTGCTGGAGCGGGTCAACGCCCAGATGAGCACCTACCGCGAAGACGCCGAGATCTCGCGCTTCAACCGCGCCGCTGCCGGTGAGGTACTGACCATGCCGGAGGACTTCACGCGGGTCCTGACTGCCGCGCTGGCGTTGGCGGAGGCCACGGGCGGCGCCTACGATCCGACGGTGGGCCCGCTGGTCAATCTGTGGGGCTTCGGTCCGGACCCGTCGCTGGACCGCGTTCCGCCCGAGGATGAGCTCGCCGCCGCTCGCCGCCGGGTCGGCTGGCAGCGCATCGTGTTCAACCCCGGCTCAGGCGCACTGACCCAGACTGGCGGTCTGATGCTCGATTTTTCCTCCATTGCCAAGGGTTATGCCGTCGACCTGATCGCCGAGCACCTGCAGCAACACGGCATCGACAACCATCTGGTCGACATCGGTGGCGACCTGCGCACCCGCGGGCAGCGCCCGGACGGTCGTCCATGGCGCATCGCCATCGAACGTCCGCTGGCAGAAAGCCGTGAGGTACACAGCGTCCTGACCCTCGGCGATCTGGCGATGGCGACCTCTGGCAGTTACCGCAATTTCTTCCGCGAACAGGGTCGGGACTTTTCCCACAGCATCGACCCACGCAGCGGCTATCCGGTGCAGCACGCGCTGGTATCGGTCACCGTGTTGCACGAAAGCTGCATGCAGGCCGATGCGCTGGCGACCGCGCTATCGGTGTTGGGGCCTGTGGAAGGCCTCACTTTCGCCCGTGAACATGGGCTTGCGGTAATGATGCTGGTTGCGGGCGACGATGCGGTGGAGGAGATCAAGACCCCCGAGTTTGCCCGCAAGCTCGATCAAGGAGCGCACTGATGCTGACCACCGTGCTTGCGGCGATCGTTCTGTTCCTGCTGCTGTTCCTCGGCATGGCCATCGGCGTGGTGCTGAGCAACAAACCGGTGAAGGGCTCTTGCGGCGGCCTTGGAGCCGCCGGCGTGAAGGGCGATTGCGGCCTGTGCGGCAAGCCTGCCGGCGAGCCTTGCCCGAGGGACGAGAGCGGCTAGACCTTACGCGAGGTCGCCCAATCGACGTCGCCGTAGCGCGGTTCCGGCGCGCGCGGTACCGGGATCTTCGCTTTGGTCGGGCTAGCGCCTGCGGTCGCTTCGCCCTTGCCACCATTCCCGAGCTTGCGCGCTGTCGCGTGGATTCGTTGCTCGATCGGCTAACTTTCGTCGAAGTCTGCGCCCTCCTCCCGGTACTCCCGCTCAGCCTCGCGCAGTTCATTCTCGAACTCGCGCTGCGCCTCTCGCCGATCCTCCCATGCTTCGTGTCGCGCGGCTTCGAAGTCTTCGCGGGCGGCCCAGCCGTCGTCACCATCCTCGCGTTCCTTCCAGTACTCACGCTCGGCCTCGCGGAGTTCCTTCTCGAACTCGCGTTCGGCCTTGCGACGATCTTCCCACGCCTCCTGCTGCGCCTCCTCGAAATCCTCTAACGCCTCTTGCTGCGTCTCCTCGTACTCCTCCCGGGCCTCCCAGCGATCGTCGGCGGCGGCGGCGCCTGAAAGGAGCAGCAAGGTCAAAGCGCTGGCCATCAACAATTGGATCATCGTGGTGCTCCAGGTACGGTTGATGCTCAAACCGTACTAAGCGGTGCATGAATGGGGATTAAAGGCGAGAGCGGCATCGGGCCACCGACTGCTCCTGCAGGTTGGCGATCTTGTCCTCCTCGAGCAGCCACCCGAACTTCCTGCTGCGCCACAAGGGAAGAGTTGTGTGTCCTCGCGCGGTAGCGCTTGGGCGGCCGCGCGAGCGCGCACCTGGCGCCGCACCAGACCGAGCGACTGCTCGCCGGGTGGACTACGGGCTGGAATTTACATAGCCCATATCAGTACACGGAAGGCTGCACTCGGCTGCAACATCGCCGGCGCTATACTGCAATCCATTGACCTTCCACACCCCAACCGATGCATCAGGTTAACTAAATGATCTTGAATGTTGTTCTTCTGCTTCTTGGTATAGCACTGCTCACCGTTGGCGGTGAGGCCTTGATACGCGGCTCGCTGGCAGCGGCAAAGCGCCTGGGTGTATCGCCGTTGCTCAGCGGTCTGGTGATAGTAGGCTTCGGAACCTCCGCACCCGAGCTGGTAGTGTCGGTGAATGCAGCGATTGATGGGCGACCTGACATCGCGATTGGCAATGTCGTGGGCAGCAATATCGGCAATATTTTGCTGATCCTCGGGATATGTGCACTGATTACGCCGTTGGCGGTCAAGCCACTGGCCTTGCGACGGGATGCTGTCACTGTTGTTGCGGCAAGCGCATTGTTCCTGGTGCTCGTTGGAGGGAGCGCCTTAGGTCGAGTGGACGCCAGCATATTCCTGGCTGCTCTGGCTGCGTACCTGGTGTGGGCTTACTGGAGTGAGAAATACCACGCTGCACCCTCGGGGGAGCTGCACCAGGCTGAAGCAGCAGAGCTTTCCATCGTCCCGAAGTCGGTGCTATGGACGGTTATCGCAGCGGTTCTGGGTTTGCTGTTCTTGATTGCCGGATCACAGATTCTTCTGATGGGCGCCATTGGCATTGCAGCGCATTTTGGTGTGCCGGAGGCTGTCATTGGCTTGACACTGGTCGCCGTCGGCACCTCTCTACCCGAACTTTCCATATCCGTGATAGCAGCCATTCGCCGACACGCGGATGTCGCTGTAGGAAACATACTCGGCAGCAATATCTTCAACCTGCTTGGAATTCTTGGGATTTCGGCTCTTCTGCAGCCACTTCCAGTTCATCCGAGAATCCTCGACTTTGATCAGTGGGTCATGCTTGGGACATCGCTGCTCCTGCTGTTGTTCTTGTACACCGGGCGGCGCCTGAGTCGTGTGGAGGGAGCGATACTTCTGGTGGGCTACGGCGTCTATGTCTGGCTGAGTTTTACGGTGTTCGGGGGATGACATGGAGTGCCCCAAGGCATTTGGAGCCTGACGGGCGCCCTACTCAAAGCCATCTCCGAAGCCGCCGAGTGAAATCTCGGCAATGACAATGTTGTCGCCTAAGTTCGCATCAGCGACCGCGTAGGCGGGTTGGACGAAAAACGTGATTGGACTCGACATCGTCGGCTGCGCCTGCGGCAGGTAGCGATCGCTGTAGGCCTCGAAGCTGAGGATCATCTCCGATCCTGATTCCAGACTGAGCAAGATGTCGGCAGAACTGGGCAACTCCGCCGGCTCCGGGCACGCTCCCGCGCCTTGCAACTGGCAGGAGTAGAGCACCGCCGATGCGCCGCCGTCGGGCACGACGTTGCCAAGGGTGAAGTCTGTTGCGGCATGCGGTCCGACATTGACCACGCGAACCCCCATTCGAATCGAGGGACCCAGCGCCGTCAACGGAACCTCGGAGTCTTCCAGGCTGATCTGCAAGTCCACCACTGTCGGTGTCAATGCCGGCAAACGGTACAAGGACTTCCGATAGAGGCCGTCCATTGATTCGGTCGTTGCCTCGACGAGAATGGACTGATCTCCCAGGAGCGCTACGGCGCTGGCATCGTCGAAGGGGCCCAAGGGTCGGTCAAATCCGCCGAAGACGGCCCCACTCTCACCGTTGACCGAGCC
>DAIMJK010000051.1:0-14358 GCA_036722245.1 Lysobacterales bacterium | reverse complement strand
GTGCGCTTCAGAGCCAATTCATCGCCCGACGCCCAGACTGACCCCTTGTGGCCACTGCAGGAGATTCTCATGCGCCAGACTCTTTTCGTGTTTTTCCTGCTGTTGGCTACTGTCTTTGGCCGGCCGGCGAGTGCCTTTACGCCGGAGAATGGCTTCTGGTGGAATGCCGCTGAGGCGGGTCGTGGCTTCACGATCGAGATCCAGGACAACTTCCTGTTCATGATCGGCTATGTCTACCGGCAGGACGGCTCGTCGACCTTTGTCACCACCCAGGGCCTGATGCAGGGCAACGCCGCTTTCCAGGGCGTGCTCGACACGTTCAGCAACGGTCAGTGCATCGGCTGCGCCTATACCGGGTTCCCGAACATCCAGCCTGGCGCTTCCGGCCCGGTATCGATCATCTTCACCAGCGAGACGACCGCAACGATGACCTGGAACGGCGGTGTCACCCCACTGACCCGTTTCAACTTCTATCTGAATCGTCCAGGCAGCCAGTCCGATCCGCAGATCGAATTGATGCTCGGGGAATGGCAGAACGTGCTCGATTACGCCGAGGTGTTGACTGACCAGTATCCGTTCTTCGGCGACGTGCTGGTCTTCGATGCACTGGACGAGACCGATCTCCCGGAGCTGTTTACCGGCTGCCGTGCCGAGAACAGCGTTGACGGTCGCTGCACCCAGCAGGCCGCGACCAACAACGAGGCGGTCGGCTACTACGACAGCGGCAGCGACCTGCACGTTATCGTGGTCGACAATGGCAACGACTTCCTCGTCTATGTCGTCGAAACCGGGACCTACCAGTTCGACGGCTTTGCCAAGACCTGCCCCTTTGATCAGGTCCTGGCCAATTGCATTGCCAGTGGTGTGACCGACATTCCGGTGCGCGGTTTCCGCAGCGCCAGCCGCAGCTTCGTCCAGACCGGCGTCGGCCCCAATGCCGCCGAGCCTGGCCCGGCCAAGGCACCAACCCAGCTGCCATCCGTGCCTGTCACTGCGGCCAAGCTGGCGCAGGATCACAGCGCCCACCTGCTTGATCGCTACGGCATCGACGTGAGCCGGCTTGATCGTGCTGCGCTGCAAGCGGTCGCCGAGCGCATTCGCAAGGGGCGGTAGAGCAGTTGGGAGTTGGGAGTCGGGAGTTGGGAGTGCGCAGTAGCCGCTCCCGACGCCAAGGCGCTCACCTCGGGGTCGGGGTCGGAATCGGTATCTGAATCGATCGTCGCCCGGGGTATCCGACTGCCACTTTGTGAACCGTGTAGCCACTGGGTTGTCAGCATCACGATCTGGTCCAGTGCGGCGGCACTCCGTGACGACGTTCTCGATGACTGCCCGGTAAAAGGCTAGTCGTTGTGCCGCCCGCGATGCCGATTCCGATTCCGACCCGGATTCCGACTCCGATTCCGACTCCGAGTCCGCCCCCGACTCCAAACTTCTGAGCCTGACTGCTGAAACAAGGTGCCTCTCAGCAGGCGAGGGACGAACACTGGCAGTCCACCCTTCCGGCACATTCGCCAGAGCACCGGGCAGTCGCTATGCTTGCGGGCCGCGCCGACTCGGCCGAGGGCCGCATCGCTACAGGACGACCAACGTGACCAAGACTTTTCTTTCGCTGGCGCTGGCCAGCGCGCTGTTCCTTGTTGCCTGCGGTTCGCAGGAACCGGCAACCACCTCCCCGACCGCGCCGCAGGCCGCTGCCCCCGCGGCCCCGGCCAGGCTGCAGATTGATGAGAGCAAGCTGCCACCGTTGCCGGCTTTCAGCGCCAGCGATCTGGACCCGGAGGTTGCCGCCTGCGTCGACCTGGACAAGCACGTCAATGCCAAGTGGCAGGCGGCCAATCCGATTCCCGCCGAGCGCACCACCTGGGGCAGTTTCGAGATGCTGCAGGAGCGCTCGCGCGAGGTCCAGAAACAGATCGCCGAAGCCGCCGCGGCTGACCCGGCTGCCAGCGGCAACCGCAAGTTGATCGGTGATATCTGGGCCACCGGCATGGACGAGGCGGCAATCGAAGCCGCTGGCATCGAGCCGATCCAGCCCTTCCTGGCCGAGATCGATGCGCTCGCCACTACCGACGACCTGGTCGCCTATCTGCGCGAAGCCCCGGCCAAGGGTCGTGCCAGCGTGTTCGGCATGTTCGCCGAGTCTGACTTCGTCGATTCCTCCAAGGTCATCGCCTATGTCGCCGGTGGCGGCCTCAGCCTGCCGGACAAGACCTACTACGTGGGTGACGAGCACGCCGAAGCGCGCGAAGGCTTCCGTGCGCATGTCGCCCAGGTGCTGGAACTGGCCGGAACCGAGGCAGCGCAGGCGGCCGAGCAGGCCGACCGGGTACTCGCGCTGGAGACGATGCTGGCCGAGGTTTCCTATTCCCGCGAGGAACTCTCGCGCGACATCAGCAAGTACTACAACCCGGTGTCACTGGCCGACGCCGACGCGCTCACCCCGAGCTTCGGCTGGGGCGAGTTCTTCGCCGCCAATGGCGTCGCCGATCCGGGCCAGTTCTCGCTCTCCAATCCGGACTTCTTCGTCAAGGTCAATGAGCTGTACAGCAGTGTGCCGATGGACGACTGGAAGACCTACCTGCGCTTCCACACCATCGACAGCGCCTCGCCATACCTGAGCGAGGCCTTCGCCAACCAGAATTTCAACTTCTACGGCAAGACCCTGCGCGGCCAGGAAGAACAGCTGGTGCGCTGGAAGCGAGTGTTGAACTTCATCAACGGCACGGTGGGTGAGGCCCTTGGCGAACTGTACGTGGAGGTCGCCTTCCCGCCCGAGTCCAAGGCGCAGATGGAACAGCTGGTCGATAACCTGGGTGTGGCCCTGAAGGCGCGGCTGGACAGGCTGGAGTGGATGACCCCGGCCACGCGCGAAAAGGCGCTGGAGAAGTGGGCCAGCTTCGAGCCGAAAATCGGCTATCCGGACCAGTGGCGTGACTGGAGTGGCCTGTCCACCAGCCGCGACAGCCTGGTCGCCAACATCCTGGCCGCCAATGCCTTCAATCAGGCCTGGCAGATGGCCAAGATCGGCAAGCCCAAAGACCGCAGCGAGTGGGCCATGACCCCGCAGACCGTCAACGCCTCCTACAACCCGCTGATGAACCAGATCACCTTCCCGGCAGCGATCCTGCAGCCGCCGTTTTTTGACCCGAACGCCGACCCGGCGCTGAACTACGGCGGCATCGGCGCGGTCATCGGCCACGAGATGCTGCATGGCTACGATGACCAGGGCAGTCGTTTCGACGCCAGGGGCAGCTTCGTCAACTGGTGGCAGCCGGAAGACTCCGAGAACTTCGCCAACAAGACGCGCATGCTGGTCGAACAGTTCGACGCTTATCAGGCGCTGCCGGGCAAGAGCGTCAACGGCAACCTGACCCTGGGCGAGAACATCGCCGATCTGGGCGGCCTGACCGTGTCCTTCGATGCGATGAAGCTGGACAACGGCCCGGACTACGTCGACCCGATGGTCGACGAGATGACCCAGGACCAGCGCTTCTTCATCAGCTGGGCAACCGTCTGGCGCCGCCTGTACACCGAGAAGGAACTGACCGTGCGGCTGGTCACGGACTCCCACGCCCCGGCCCGCTACCGCGCCAACGGCGCCCCCCAGAACATGCCCGCCTTCGCCGAAGCCTTCGGCTGCAGCGACAGCGATCCGATGGTGCGGGCAGGGGAGCAGCGTATCGCGATCTGGTGAGTGGAGCAGGGCTGCGGCGTGAGGACCGAGACGGGCTCAGGGCACAGAGCACAGGGCCCAGGGCCCAGGGCATAGGGCATAGGGCATAGGGCCCACGGCATTCAGCGCAGGACCCAGGGCATAGGGCCCAGGGCATTAGGCATAGGGCATAGGGCGCACATGAGCGCGGCTCTGGCCCTGGTTCTTGCTTTTGCCCTCGCTCTGGCATTTGTAGGAGCCTGCCTGCAGGCGAAACCAGGACCCGGGATAGCTGCGGCCTTGCGCGCAGGATGTCGGTGAGCTCCGCGAACCGCATCAGCGGTTTGACGCGCGGATTCCTGGGCTCGCGGGCGGCTCGCCCGCAGGCTGCGGCGCGATAGCTATCCCCGCAAGGTACGACCGGGTTTCGCCGGGCATACCGCCCAAGCGATCGGGAACCAGGCCGAGCTCTAGGCCACCCGCGTACAATCCACCCCAATGACCGATCCCCGCCCCGCCCCGTCGCCGAAACTCGGCCCCAAGGCCGCCGCCGCGCTGGCCCGGGTGCAACGCGGGCGCAGTCGGCGGGCCGAGCGACCGGCCGGCCCGCCGGTGCGCTGGGCTGCATTGTTGCTGCTGACGATCGTCGGTGCGGCGGCAGTGGCGATGTTGCGACTGGCCGCCGATCGCAATCTGGAACGGGTTGCGCAGGCCGACGCTGCCCACCACGCACCCATGGTCGCAACGCAAACGCAGACTGCGGGCGAGTTGTCGAGCGTGAACCCGGCGCGTTCAGATCCGTCCGCTGCATTGGCCGTCTTGCCTCCCTCAGGCTTTGCCGCCGAGCCTGCAACGAAATCTGTCCCGGCCCGTCCCGATCTGGCCGACTTCAACAACCGCCTGCGCGCATTGGAAGGGCTGCCACCACCGAACTGCCGCCCGCGCAGCTTCGCACCGGAGCGCGCCGCGAGCGCGCCGGCGGTCTATCGCTGGCGTGACCCGGACAGCGGTCAGGCCGAGTTCGGCGCACGGCCGCCGGTCGGCGTTGCCGCCGAGCGGCTCGAGCTGAAGGACCGCGGCCAGGCGCAGTTTGCATTGCAGGTCGAGGACAATCCGGATGCGCCGGTGCCCAGTCAGCTGCGCGACCGGGCGCTGGCGGATGTGGTGCGGATCACCGCGATCCTGCGGCAGGAGCTGGCCGTGCCGATCGATCCCCGCTTCGGGCTGAAGCTGGCCTTCGTGGCCAGTCCCGAGGCGGTCGGCGCCGCCGCCGGTGGACTCGGTCTGGCGCGCGCCAGCGGTGTTTACATGCACCGTGATCAACGCATGCTGATCTGGCGCCAGCCTCGCGACGAAGGCACCTTCCGCACCCTGCGCCACGAGGTCGTTCATGCGCTGCTGCACGAGTTCGTCGGCGCACCGCCGATCTGGCTCAACGAAGGCCTGGCGGAGTACTTCGAGCTGCTGCAGACCCTGGGTTCGGGCGGCAGGATCGAGGCCAACCGCCATCACCAAAGGCTGCTGTCCGGCTTCACGCCGGATCAGCGCATCGCGCACGCGCTGGCCTTGCTGGAGATCGATGGTCCGGGCTTTCGCCGCGAGCCGATGGTCGATCTGAACTACGCCCAGTCCTGGGCGCTGGTCGATACCCTGATGGGCAGCAAGGCCGGCCAGGCCCAGCTGACCCGCCTGCTCGCCGATCTGCGCCAGGCCGCCTGCGGCCGCTTCTCCAGCACCGAGTGGCTGAACACCAACTACCCCGGTGGCGCCAGCGGCCTGGCCCGGCTGGCCAATGGGCAGCGAGGAGGGGCGCATCACTACTAGGGCCCAGGGCCCAGGGCCCAGTAGAGCAAGGGCCCAGGGCCCAGAAGAGCCAGCCGTGCGGCTCTTGACCTGACTGGGCCCTGGGCCCTGAGCCCTGGGCCCTTGCTTTCCACGCTAAACTCCGCCCCCGCTTCGCCACCCCGGTTTGCCCACCTTGACTGCTGCCCCGACGCAACTCAATCCGGAGCAGCGTGCTGCCGTGGTTCATCGTGGCAGTCCGCTGCTGGTGCTGGCTGGTGCGGGCTCGGGCAAGACCAAGACGCTGACCGAGCGGCTCGCCGGTTTGCTCGGCGAGGGCGTGCCGGGCGAGCGGATGGCGGCGATCACCTTCACCAACAAGGCTGCGCGGGAGATGCGCGAGCGACTGGCGCAGCGGCTGTCGGGCGATGCGCTGACTGGTGTGACGGTGTCGACCTTCCACGCCTTCGGCCTGCGCATGCTGCAGGCCGAGGCACGCGCCGCCGGGCTGCGGCCGGGCTTTTCGATTCTCGATGGCGGCGACAGCGAGGCGCTGTTTGCCGATCTGGCACCGCGCGGCATGGGTCGGGACGTGCTGGCGCGACTGCGGCGAGCGGTCCATCAGGCCAAGGCGCAGGGTGTGGCGCCGGAGCGCTTTGTCGGCGCAGGCGCCGAAGGGGCTGAAGTGGCCCGGCTGTACAGCGCCTACCAACAGCGCCTGGCCGCGTTCAATGCGGTCGATTTCGACGATCTGATCACCCGCCCGCTGTGGCTGCTGGAGGGTGACCCGGACGTACGCACGCGCTGGGCGAAGCGTTTCGAGCATCTGCTGGTGGACGAATACCAGGACACCAATCCGGCCCAGTACCGGCTCATCCGGGCACTCGTCGGCAATGGTGCCGGGCTGGCCGTGGTCGGTGACGACGACCAGTCGATCTATGCCTGGCGCGGCGCCGATCCGCGCAATCTGTTCCGGCTGCAGACAGACTTCCCGGATCTGACCGTGGTCAAGCTGGAGCGCAATTACCGCTGCGCGCCGCGAATCCTGAAGCTGGCCAATGAACTGATCGCGCACAACAGCCATCTGGTCGAAAAGCGCCTGTGGAGCGGCATGCCCGAATGCCCTCCGATCCGGCTGGCGCGGCTGCCCGATGGGGAGGAGGAAGCGCGCTGGATCGCCTATGACATCGCCGACCGCCATCGACGCGGCGGCGTGCCGCTGGACAGTTTCGCGGTGCTGTACCGCTCGCATCATTTGAGCAAGCCGCTGGAAGTGGCCCTGCGCGAGCGTGATCTGCCCTATCGCTTGCGCGGTGGCAGCGGCTTCTTCGAGCGGCCCGAGGTGAAGGATCTGCTCGCCCATCTGCGGATCATTGCCAACCCGGGCGATGACGGTGCCTTCCTGCGCGCGGTGCGCAGCCCGCGCCGCGGCATCGGCGATGCGACGCTGGCCCGCGTCGGCCAGCGCGCGCGTGAGCTGAATCTGCCGCTGGCCGAAGCCGCGTTGCAGCTGAGCGACGCCGACCGCGGTGGCCAGTCGCTGGTCGGCTACGCCCGCCAGCTGGGACGATGGCGCCAGGCCGCCGCGACGATGGGACCGGCCAGCCTGCTGAGCCACGTCCTCGACGACCTGAACTGGCAGACGCACCTGAGCCAGGGCCGCGCCGACCCGGAAACGGTCAGCCGCCGGCGCAACTCGACCGAGGAACTGGTCCGTCTGCTCGGTCAGCGCGGCAGCGGTCTGGGCGCGCTGGCCGGTCGCTTGACCGAACTGGCGATCAATCGCGAGGAGAAGGAAGACGACAGTCCGGGGCTGCAGTTGCTGACCCTGCACGCGGCCAAGGGACTGGAGTTTGACGAGGTCTATCTGCTCGGCCTGGATGACGGCACGCTGCCGCACGAAGCCGCCGCTGGCGAGGGCCGTCTGGAAGAAGAGCGCCGCCTGCTCTACGTCGGCATCACCCGCGCCCGCCAGGCACTGACCCTGAGTTACCCGGCCCAGCGCAGCCATCGCGGCGACAGCTACCGCACCCGGCCCAGCCGCTTCCTGGACGAGTTGCCGACCGCAGAACTGGCCGTCGATGCCGAAAAGGGCCCGGCCGACCCCGCCGAACGCGAAGCCCGCACCCGCTCGCGCCTGGCCGACATGCGCGCGTTGCTGGGGTTGGAATGACGGGCGAAATCGAGATCAAGATCAAGATCAAGATCAAGATCAAGATCGAGAGATCTTCAACACAAAGGACACAAAGGACACAAAGGAAGAGCGTTGACGGGGGCAAAGCCTCGGGTCAACTGACCGCCAGGGCCATCACGTCCAGCCATCAACCTTCAAAAGGTCGAAATACCTCGGCTGACGTTCTGACTGTTCCCATTGCTCGTCTCACGCACAGACAAATTTGGGGAGTTCGTCCCAGGTCTTGCCATGTAGCTCTCGCCCGGTTTGGTGCTTCTGGACCCCTCCCCACTGCTTGAAGAAGAACGCAACCTCGGCGCGCTGACACTGCCGAAGGATTGAGTCTACCCAGTGAGTCTCCATCGGGCGCGCGCCTGGCCCGCTCTCGCCCCCGACAATGCACCAGTGAATACCCTTCAGCGGGAGAGACGTCAGTGGTCCAATCAGTGGTTCACAGCTAAGGAATCGAACCGCAGCCGGCACCTCGACAAGGTCGAGAATGCGATGAACCACCCGCTCATCTTCGACGCTGACTCCCATCCAGACGTTCTTCGGCCAAGGCAATCGAGAGGCCAAGTCGCGCAAGCGATCACTTCGCTTCGTCAATACCTGAAAAGTATGATGCGCGTTTCGGGCCATCGACTCGAAAACGCGCCGAATGAAGGGCTCCGGGACCTCCTCGTGAAACAGATCGCTCATCGAATTGACGAAAATCATCCTGGGTTTCGACCAGCGCGCCGGCGCATCGATCAGGTCGTCGTGGAGCGTTAGCTTGAAACCGTTGCGGTAGCGCGGTGATCCCATGAGTTTGAGTCGACCCGCCATACGTTCGGCGTAGCAGTGTTTGCATCCTTGACTGATCTTCGTGCACCCGGTCACCGGGTTCCAAGTCGCATCAGTCCACTCGATCGTCGATTCGCTGGCCATGCTTCACCTCGGCTGAAATAGGTCCTTCATCCTGGAGCCGGTGTAGACTTTTGCCCACAGTTCGTGCGCTGTTGCATGTCCGGCCACCATCATCAGCCAGTAGTATGGCGCGTTCGAGTGGCCCCGGATCAATCCCGCCGGTTCGGAGCACGTCTTGCCCCGTGCCTCCAACAGGCGCTTCCAGTGAGCGATGACTCCGTGCATCAAGATGTCGTCCCTCGCAGCGATGTCCACGTGTTCCCGCCACCCAGGGGCGAATGCGTCGAGCGGCCCGCCCTCTCGTCCGACATAGCTTCGGATGTTCCTCACGAGGTCGAAGAGGCTCACATGCACCAGCAGGTCAAGCCGAGGATGCTGAGTCAGTGTCTCAAGAACTGAGAACGGTAACGGCGAGATCGCGAACGGATCGAGCAGGCACAGACCAAGGTCGAACTTGCGTGCTTGCGCGGCGATCCGCACCACAGTCTCGTCGGCCCGCCCAACTTCAACCGTGACATTCGCGCCTTCACCCTCCAATCTTGTCTTGCATGCGGATGCAAGGTTCTCGCGCGCATCGCCGACAATGACGTGAGAAAAAGGAACTCCACCGCTAACGGACTGCTTGTAGGCGGCGAGTGCTGTGCCGTCAATTACTCGCTTCGTTCCGCTGATGCGACATTGTCCTGGGCCTGCAAAAAGCTCGATGTACACAGTGCGCAGCCACTTTCTCCGCGCCTTTCTGGTGATGTTGACGTAGTAGCAGAGCCGCTCGATTTTCTCCTCGGCCCACTCCCCAACAACCGCCCTCGGCAGTCCATCCTCGCCGGGTTCATACTTTGCCTTGCTGCTCAAGATGCGGCCCCTCGCGCCCCTGGACCGCCCGATTGAACTGCACTTCGAGCGATCACGCCAGCGTCCGGCAACCTCTCGACGAACTCACTTCGACGAGTGGCCATTGCTTGCAAGCAAGCTCCCACAAGAGTTGGATGACATGAGTCGGCATTCATGCAGAGCACGCATGGACAGCGCTGCGGTTCGGTCGTGCAGCCCCGCCCATCCATCTTAACCAATGCAGGGTTCTTTCTTCCCTTTGTGTCCTTTGTGTCCTTTGTGTTGAAAGGCTCTTGCCCTTGACGTCGCCCCAGCACTCACTCCCCCGTAGCGGACGACGTGCCTTCCCGGCTCAGTTCTTCCAACTGGTTGCGCACGCCGAGCACGTCCTCGACCGCCAGTTGCATGACGATGCCGGTGCCGGGGGTGTCGTCGAATTCGCCGGCGCTGGCTACCGCTTCGAGGACGCCACGGGCCTTGACCTCTTCGATCAGGAACAGCAGCAGGTCGCGCTGGCTGAAGATCTCCAGGCCGAACACGCCGCGCACCTTGCGCAAGCCTTCGCCGCGGGCGCTGCTGATGATCGTGGCACCGGAACTGCCCGCCTCGCGGGCGGCGTCGATGATCCGCTCGCTGTGGCGGTCGTCGCAGACGGCGAGTATCAGCTTGAACTTCATGGAGCTTCTCCTTCGGATACGGCCGCCCGAACATCCGGTCGGGCGGCGGTCAGCTGCGCCTTGCTGCGGCGCTCGCGCCAGGCGGCCAGTTGGGCGTAGGCGAGCACGCTGGCGATCGGAAACAGGGCCGCAAGCGCGATCATGCCGAAACCGTCGGTCAGCGGGCTGCGGTCGGGGATCTGCGCGGCCAGGCCCAGGCCGAGCGCGGCGATGATCGGCACGGAAATGGTTGATGTGGCCACGCCGCCCGAGTCGTAGGCGAGCGGGATGATGATGCGCGGGGCGCGCGCGGTTTGCACGATGACCAGCAGGTAGGCGGCGATGATGAACCAGTAGATCGGATAGCCGGTGACAATACGCCAGGCACCCAGTGCGATGCCGACACCCACCCCGACGGCAACGGCCAGACGCAATGGCAAGGCCTTGATCGAGCCACCGGAGATCTGCTGCGCTTTCAGCGACACCGCGATCAGGGCGGGCTCGGCGACGGTGGCGCTGGTGCCGATGGCGAAGGCAAAGAAATAGATCCAGTAGTAATCAGACCAGTGGCGGGTCGCGTCTGCACTCAACACGGGCAGAAAGTCCTCGGTGGCCAGTTGCTGCGCCATCAGCTCACCGAGCGGGAACAGGGCCAGGTCCAGTCCGAGCAGGAACAGTGTCAGGCCGACCAGTACCAACGCAAAGCCGATCAGGACCCGGGCCAGATGCTCAACCCGCTGGCGGATCACCAGATACTGGAAGCCGAAGATGATCGCCATGATCGGCAATACGTCAATCAGCGTCGTGGACAGTGTCTGCAGGAAGTTCATGCCGAATACCATGCCTGCAAGCCGCCGCCCAGAGCGAGCATGAAAAGGATCGGCGTCAGTGAGGCGAAGGCGATCAGGCCGAAGCCGTCGACGACCGGGTTGCGCCCCTTGATCACCGAGGCCAGGCCCACGCCGAGCGCGGTCAGCATCGGCACGGTGATCGTTGATGTCGTCACTGCACCGGCATCGTAGGCCATGCCGATGATTTCGTCGGGTGCCAGCAGGGTCAGCAGCAGCACCATCATGTAGCCAGCGATGATCATCAGGTGCAGGGGCCAGCCGCGCAGAATCCGCAACACACCGATCATCACCGCGACGCCGACGGCCACCGCCACGATCAGCCGCATACCCAGCGCAAAGCCGGCTTGACTGACGACATCGTTGGCGATCGAACCGGCCTGCGCCATCGCCTCGGCCGCCTTCGCCGAAACGGCAATCAGCGCCGGTTCGGCCACTGTGGTGCCGAAGCCCAGCGCGAAGGCGAAAGTCAGCAACCAGGCCACCGAGGCCTTGCTGACGAACTCGTGCGCCAGCTGTTCGCCAATCGGAAACAGCCCCAGCTGCAGGCCGCGCACGAACAGCGTCAGCCCGGCGACCACCAGCAGCAATCCCGTCACCAGATCGATCAGCGACACCGACTCGGGCAGCGGTTGGCGCAGCACGACGATCTGGAAGAAACCCACCACCGCGATGACCGGCAGCAGATCGCGCAGGCTGTCGAGCACCGTGAACAGCAGCGAGCGCAGAAAAGGCAGCACGGGAGGTCCGTTGGGCGTTCGATTGCCGACGAAGCTTAGCCGATCACGCGGGTCGCTGAGCGGCGGTAGTGGTTGACAAGACGATAAACACAAACAAGAATGATTCGTACTACGATATGATCATTCGGCTTCCATGCGCGGCCCGCCGCGACGTGTGGCGCCGCTCGTCCGGCCCTCAACCTGGAATCCCACGAATGGCACGAACGACTGCATTCCCAGTCCAGCAGCGACCCGCAGCCTCGGCTCCGGTCGACCTACCGAAGCACTTCAGCAACCGACGGCGGACCCTGCTGACCTGCGCCTGTCTGCTGGCCGCGCCCGCCGTCGCCGCACCCGTGCCAGTGCCGGATCCCAACGCGCCCGACACGCTGGACCGAATCATCGTCAGCGGCCGCAAGACCGACCAGACCATCGGCGAGGCGAGCGCCACCGTCAGCATCATTGATGAAGAAGAAATCCGCCGTCGAATCGCCCGTGATCTGCGCGAACTGCTGCGCTACGAACCCGGCGTGTCGGTCGGCAACGAGGCCAATCGCTTCGGCCTGGGTGACGTCACCATCCGCGGTCTGGGTGGCAACCGGGTCGCGATCGAGGTCGATGGTGTGGCGGTCAGTGATGCCTTCGCGATCGGCAGTTTCTCCTCCGCGGGCCGCGATGCGGTCGACGTGCATACGCTCAAGCAGGTCGAGGTGCTGCGCGGTCCGGCGTCATCCCTGTATGGCAGCGATGCGCTGGGCGGCGTGCTCAGCTTCGTCACCAAGGACCCGCTGGATTATCTGCTTGCCGACGAGGTCGCGCATTTGCAGGCGCGCTTCGGCTATGCCGGTGTCGACAACGGGCGCGATCTGGGTACCACCACGGTGCTGCGTCAGGGCGCGTGGTCGGCGCTGTTCAACACCACGCAGCGGCGCGGTCATGAAGGCAACAATCAGGGCACGATCGACAGCCAGGACGCCAGCCGCACCCTTCCCAATCCACAGGACTACAGCGACGATGCGCTGCTCGCCAAGCTGGTCTACACACCTCGCCCCAACGACGCCTTGCGGCTGATTTTCGATGGCCGCATCGCCCGTACCGATACCGAGGTGCTGTCGGCGCGGCGGACCCAGGCGCTCGGTCCCAGTCAGATCCGCACGGACGATTTGCGCGCCGCCGATCGCGCCGATCGGCGGCGTGTCTCGCTCGACTACCAACTCGGCAACCCGCTCGGGTTCATCGATCAGGCCAGCGCGCAGGTGTATGCGCAAGACAGCGCCAGCAAGCAGGAGACCTTCGAGCAACGCACGACGCTGCGCAGCAGCGGCAACACGCCGGCCGAACGCTATCGCTTGTTCGCCTTCGAGCAGCGCCTGCGCGGCCTGGAGCTGACTGGTCGAACGGACTTCGTATGGGGCGCATCCAGCCACCGACTGGTCTACGGTGTGGACTTTGAACGCACTGATACCGACCAGCTGCGCGACGGCTTCCAGCGTGACCCGCGCACCGGCGCGGTGACCAATGCGGTGTTACCGGATGTCTTCCCGGTGCGCGACTTCCCGCGTAGCGAAACGCGCGAGCTCGGACTGTATCTGCAGGACCGGATCGAACTACTCGACGGTCGTCTGAGCGTGATTCCATCCCTGCGTCTTGATCGCTACGAGCTCGAACCCAGACCCGACGCCATCTTCATCGAGGACAATCCGGGTGTGGCCACGGCCGAGCTGGAGGAAACGGCGCGGTCGCCCAAACTTGGGCTGGCGTGGAAACTGAATGAGCAATGGTCGTTGCATGGCCAGTACAGCGAGGGCTTCCGCGCGCCTCCCTATAACGACGTCAACATCGGCTTCACCAACTTCGCCTTCGGCTACACCGCGCTCCCGAATCCGGACCTGCAGGCGGAGACCTCGCGCGGGGTGGAGTTCGGTCTGCGCGGCCAGGCCGACTGGGGCTTCGTTGCCCTGACCGCCTATCGCAACGACTACGACGACTTCATCGAATCGCTGTTGGCGATCGGCGTCGATCCGGCCACCGGATTGCTGCTGTTCCAGTCGCAGAACCTGGACGAGGTGCGGATCGAGGGGATCGAGGCGCGGGCAGCCTTCGAGCTTGGCCACTACAGCGACGCACTGGCCGATTTCCGCCTCAACCTGGCCTACGCCCAGGCCCGCGGCGATGTCACCAGCAGCGACACGCCGCTGAACAGCATCGATCCGGCCGAACTGGTGGTCGGGTTGGGCTGGACGCATCCGCAAGGGCATCTGGAGATAGATCTGATTGGCACCGCGGTGCGACGCAAGACGCGCCTATCCGACGACGGCTTGTTCGCACCGCCTGGCCATGCCGTTCTTGATCTGCTCGCGACCTGGCGCATCAACGAGGTCTTCAGAGTCGATGCGGGTGTCTTCAACCTGACCGACAAGCGCTATTGGAGCTGGGCCGATGTGCAGGGTCGGCCAGCATCCGATCCGCAGCTGGAGCGCTACACCCGCGCTGGCCGCAATCTTTCCGTCAGTCTCAGTCTGGAGTGGTGACATGTCTGTCTACCCGAAGTTCCGGCGGGCCGCGCCCGCCATCTGCCTCTTGTTGATGCTTTTGGGTGGCGGTTGTGCCGGGACCGCAACCCGCGCTCCGCTGGCCAGCGTGGCGAACCCGCCCGCTGCCGAGGCGGACACTGCCACGGCCACCGCGACGACCGAAGCGGCACTGGCCACCGACGAACGACCCGTGCCCGGCTGCGAGCCAACCGAGGCGCCGGTCGACGACGCCTATCTGACCGCTACCGAGCCCTTCT
>DAIMJK010000050.1:0-14399 GCA_036722245.1 Lysobacterales bacterium | reverse complement strand
GATGTTGCTGTCGGTCAGATAGATGCGGCCGCTGCCGGTGTCGATGTAGCCGGCCACTTCGCTGGCGCTCAGGACCACACCCCCCGAACCGGTATCGATGTTGCCGGCGACACGAGAGCCCTCACCCAACTCGACACTGCCGCTGCCGGTGTCGATCTTGCCATCCACCACGACCCGGGCACCACCTTCCACCCCACCGCTGCCGGTGTCGATGCGCTCGCTGTGGGCGCCATCATCGAGCCGGACCCGGCCCGAACCGGTGTCGATGCGGCCGGCGCGTGCGTTGCGGCCCAACTCGACCCGGCCCGAGCCGGTATCGATGTCGCCACTGCGGGCGTCCTCGTGCAGACGTACCGAGCCGCTGCCGGTGTCGATCCGGCGCGCACTGGCGCCGGCCTCCAGCGTGACGCTGCCGCTGCCTACATCGATCACGCCAGCGGCGATGCCGGCGGGAACGATTACGCCGCGGGAGCCACCATCGATGTTCTGCCCCGGTTCGGCAATCCGCGCCTGAGCCAGCGCGGTACCGGCTACCAACACACCAAAGCACAGCAACAAGCCGCTGGCGACTGTCCGGATGCGTCCACTGCCACGCAGCAGTCGTCCGCAGGCGATCGAACGTTGGGTATACAAGAACGGCAGGCCGCGCATCGTGAGCACTCCAGAGCTACCAAGGGTGCCTTCGCTCTGCAATTGGCATGCCAATCCGGGCCCGCCCGGATCGCGTATCCCGGCTAACGCCGACTGACGCCGTCCACGACCCGACCCAACAATGGCGCGAGGGCCTCGCGGGTGTTGTAGTCGGCGTTCAGGTTGGTGAAATTGACCTGAGTTTGGGCCATCCGACCAATGGGTTGCCGCAGAGCCACATCGAAGGCGCGAAGGCGCAGCTGGGCTGTGTAGAGGGTGCTGACCTCGCCGTAGTAGGTCAGCTCCTGCTGTCCGACCGGAACGGCGCGCAGCGTGACTACGGTTCGGGCGATCCCGGCGCGCGCCACTGCGGCGAGCAGATCGGCCATGTCGCCATCGCCGTCGGCCAGTCTGGACAGGCCCGGTACGGTATCCAGATCGGCCAGGGCAACGCCCGCGTCTTCAAGCGCCTCCTCGATCGCCGCCTGGGCCGGTCCGGTGACCGCCGGATCGCCAAGGGCAATCACGAGCGTGCGTGAGGGCAGCGCAGGCGCTCGCGCAGGCGGTGCCGCGGTGCGCTCGGGGCTGCTTTCGATCCGCGCCGTACGCAACGCAGCCTGCTGCTCGCGCACTGCGCCCAGACGCTCCCCCAGCCGTGGGGCGGGTGCCTGCGTCGGGGCCGGCGGCTCGGTCTCCGCCATGGCACTCAACGGTGCTTCGGCAGCGGCGATCGGCGCTTCGGCCACAGCCGCGCCTGGCGTGGCCACATCACTGTGAGCTGTCGCGCTGCTCGCCAGTCCGGCCGATATCGCCGGATCGCCGCCGGCGTCCTGCGTGGCGTCCTGCATGGTGTCGGCGGGGACTGTCGTAGCGATAGCGGCACTGGCTTGTGTTTCGGAGCTCAAGTCGCTGGCCGGGTCGCTCTGGGTACTACCAACCGGATCGGCCACGCTGCTGTCGAGCCCGCTCGGCGCAACTGCCGCGGTTGATCCCGCGCGGTCCGGGGTGGTGCTGTCCGCACTGCTGCTCTGGCCAGCGACCACCGCCAACAGGGTTTCGAGCTGGCTGCTGCCGCGCATCCACAGGAAGCCACCGCCGGCGACGGCCACAGCGGCGATCAATACCGCCGCTATCGCGATCGGTAGCGCCAGCGATCGGCGCCGCGCGGGCACGGCCGCAGCTGGGGCCGGAGTCTGGGGTGCGAGCGCCGACGGGGTCTGAGGGACAGGCGCTGGCGTGGCCATCCGGGTCGCCGCCGATACCGGGGCGGCCACGGCAACCGGCGCAGGCGGCGGCGCTGGCAAGGTCGACGGGGTTGGCGGGCCTTTCGGCAGCGGCGTGTCCAGCCGGGTCGCCGCGGTCGCCCGACCAGGCACTGGCGTCACAGCGGCCTGGCTCGGGTGATAGGGCGTGCCGGCGGCGAGCAGCGCCTCGATCAGCGCCTCGCAGTTCTGATAGCGCGCCTCCGGATCCTTGGCCACCATCCCTTCCAGGATCTGCACGCTGTACTCATCGACGTCGGCCGCCAGTTCGCGCACATCGGGCATGTTGCTTTGCACGACGCTGAGCATCAGGCCGAGCGGGGATTCATCCAGGAAGGGCATCCGTCCGGTCAGCATCTCGAACAACACCACACCCAGCGAGAAGATGTCCGAGCGCGCATCGGTGGGCTTGCCCAGACAGACTTCAGGCGACAGATAGCCAGGCGTGCCAACCAGTTGACCGGTACCCGTGAGCTTCTGATGCATGTCGCTGGCGGCCAGCGCGATACCGAAATCGGCGACCTTGATCACGCCGCGTTTGGCGATCAGCAGGTTGCCGGGCTTGATGTCACGATGAATCACGCCCTGTTCGTGCGCCACCGCCAGACCTTGCGCCGCCTGCAGCACGATTCGGCGCGCCTCGACCGCCGGCAGGCGGCCTTCACGCTTGAGCCGATCTGCGACCGACTCGCCCTCGACGAACTCCATCGCGAAATACGGCAGGCCCTTGTCGTCGCCGACCAGATAGATCGGCACGATGTGGGCATCGCTGAGCTGCGCCATGCTGCGCGCTTCGCGCATGAAGCGTTCGACCACGCCTGGATCGGCGGCCAGGTGGTCGGCCAGGGTCTTGATCGCGACGTGCCGATTCAAGGCAGGCTCAAAGCCCTTGTAGACCACGCCCATGCCACCCCGACCCAGCTCGGCGACGATTTCGTAATGTCCGATGTTCTTGCGCATGACACTCCCGCCTTGACGGCACGCTGATGCCCGGCAGTCTACTCCTGACTGCCGGACGCAATTGCGTGCCCACTAGCGGAATAGACGCTGCGGGGCGTGGGTGGGGGACAATGGTCCGCTGTGGGAAGGCGCGCGCCAGATTGATGGTGTGAGGGACTTCATGAACATGAGGGCCCAGGGCTCAGGGCCCAGGGCCCAGTTCGGAGCCGAACCTGGCGCTTGCGATTCAGGTCGGACACGGCGGCTCTTGATCTGCTGGGCCCTGGGCCCTGAGCCCTGGGCCCTGAACTCCACACAGGCTCTCTGAATCATCAAGTTGCCTCGCACCCCACCCGCCGCCCCAGCTCGACCAGCCATCCGGGCTAGACTCTCGAACCTGTTTGCGATGGGAGCGATAGCTGATGAGGCGACGGGAACTGGTGGCGGGGCTGGCACTGGGCGCGGGGGTGGCGGCTTGCAGTCGGCCCGAGGGGGATCCGGCGCTGGCCAGCGCGCCGGCGGCCAAACCGATGCTGTGGAAGATGGTCACCACCTGGCCGCCCAACTTCCCGGGCCTGGGCACCAGTGCGGCGCGGCTGGCGGAACCGATCGGCCAGCTCAGCGGTGGCCGACTGACGGTCAGGGTCTATGGCGCAGGCGAGCTGGTGCCGGCGCTGGAAGTTTTCGACGCCGTCTCCACCGGGACCGCCGAGATGGGCCATGGTGGCGCCTACTACTGGAAGGGCAAGTCCGAAGCAGCCCAATTCTTCTCCGCCGTGCCCTTCGGCATGAATGCGCAGGAGATGAACGGCTGGCTCTATCACGGCGGCGGTCTGGAACTGTGGCGCACGTTGTATGCGCGCTTCGGTCTGGTGCCCTTTCCGGCCGGCAACACCGGCGTCCAGATGGGCGGCTGGTTCAATCGCCAGATCAACAGCGTCGCTGACCTGAAAGGCCTGAAGATGCGGATTCCGGGCCTGGGTGGGGAGGTCCTCGCCCGCCTGGGCGGATCACCGGTGAACATTCCGGGTGGCGAGCTCTTTACGGCCATGCAGCAGGGCACGATCGATGCCCTCGAATGGGTTGGCCCCTACAACGATCTGGCCTTCGGACTGCACAAGGTGGCTCGCCATTACTACTACCCGGGCTGGCACGAGCCTGGCACGACGCTTGAGTGCATGGTCAACAAGGCCGCCTTCGATGCGCTGCCGGCGGACCTGCAGGCGATCGTCGAGATGGCCTGCCGCGCTACCAACGACGACATGCTGGCCGAGTTCACAGCCAAGAACCAGAGCGCGCTGGAGACGCTGCTGAATGAGCACCAGGTCGACCTGCGACCGTTCCCGGACGAGGTGTTGCGAGCACTGCGCGAGGCGAGCGAAGCGGTCGTGGCCGAGATCGCCCAGCGCGACGACTTTTCGCGCCAGGTCTTCGAGAGCTCGCGCAGCTTCGCGACTCAGGCGCGTGCCTGGCACCGGGTCAGCGAGCAGGCCTACTTTCGCGCTCGCGATCTGGACCGGGCGTAGCCTGGGTTGGTCGGCATGAAGGCGCCGAGCCGACGCGTGGCCGCACCGAAGGCGGCCATGCGTGCGCACCGGCTGGACGACGGCCGCGTCGACGAGTACCACTGGCTGCGCGATGACACGCGGCAAGCGCCGGCCGTGCTGGCGCACATGCGGGCTGAAAATCGCCATACGGCAAGCTGGTTCAATCCGCTGCAACCGCTGCTCGATCGCCTCGATGGCGAGATTCAGGCGCGCATTCCGGCCAGTGACGAAGGGCTGCCGGTGCGGCGCGGTGATTTCGAGTACTACTGGCGCGAGCTGCCCGGGCTCGATCATCCGCACTATCTGCGCCGGCCGCTCGACGGCGGTCCGGAGCAGCTGTTGCTGAACGCCCAGCGTCGCGCGGCCGGCAGCAAGGCCTATGACCTGGGCGCGCTGGCGGTTTCGCCCGATGCGCGCTGGCTGGCGGTCAGCGAAGACCGCAATGGCAGTGGCGTGTACCAGCTACGGATCAAGGACTTGCGGCGCGGGCGCTGGCTGCCCGAGCGGATCGACCAGGCCGACGCGGACATGGTCTGGGCCGACGATTCACGTCATCTCTACTATGTCCACAAGGATCCGCTCAGCCTGGCCTCGCTGGAAGTGCGGCGCCACTGCCGCGGTCGCGATCCGACCGACGATGTGGCGATCTATCGGGAGAGCGATCCGTCCTTCCATGTCGCGGTGTATCGGTCGCATTCGCGCCGCTATCTGGTGATTCATGCCGAGGCGTCCCGGCGCAGCCGTGTGTTGCGGATTCCAGCCGACCAGCCGCTGAAGGCGCCGGTCCCGCTGCCCGTTCCTGACCCACCGGCGCAGGCTCGCCTGCGCTATGACGACGACGGCAAGTACGGCTGGCTGCTCAGCGATGCCGATGCACCGGACTTCCAGCTCTGGCGGGCGCCGCTTGCAGCCATCGAACAATGGCAGCTGGTGGTGCCCGAGCAGCCCGGTGTGGTGCTGGAGGACTTCCTGCCGCTGCCGCTGGACCGGCTGCTGCTGGTGGAGCGCCGGCAGGCTCAGCTGGGCCTGCGCCTGCTTGACCTGCGCCAGGGCAGCGACCGAATCCTGTTCGAAGCCGACGGCTTGAGCGCGCTGACGCTGGATGACAACCCTGAACCCGATGCCGGTGCGATCCGGGTCCGGCGCGATGCCCTGGATCGTCCCGGCGAGAGCCTGAGCCTGGATTTCGACAGCGGTCAGCTGCGCTTGCTCAAGCGCGACGCGCTGGCCGGTGATTTCGATCCGCAAGCCTACAGCGCGCAGCGCTGGTGGGTGGACAGCGCCGATGGGGTGCGCATCCCGTTGTCAGTGCTGGGTCGGCGCGAGGTGCTGGCGCAAGGCAAGGCACCGGTCTGGCTGTATGGTTACGGCGCCTATGGCGCCAGTCTGGATCCGGACTTCGACCCGGACTGCCTGAGCCTGCTCGATCGTGGCCTGGTCATCGTCCATGCCCACGTACGCGGTGGCGGCGAGCTAGGCGCCCGCTGGCACGATGCCGGTCGCGGCGCGCACAAGGAGCACAGTTTCAACGATTTCCTGCGGGTCGCCGAGGCGCTGGTGGAGCGCGGCCTGGCCGACCCGCGGCGGATCGTCGCGGTCGGCGGCAGCGCCGGCGGTCTGCTGGTCGCCGCCAGCCTGAATCGGCAGCCGCAGCTGTTCTGCGGCGCCCTGCTGGAAGTCCCCTTCGTCGATGTGCTCAGTTCGATGTCGGATCCCTCGTTGCCGCTGACCCAGCTCGAGTACGAGGAATGGGGTGACCCGCGCATCCCGGCCGAGCGCGCCGCGATCACTCGCTGGTCACCCTATGACCAGCTCCATCCGGCGCCCTATCCGGCACTGCTGGTCAGTGCCGGCCTGCACGATGCACAGGTCGCCTACTGGGAACCGGCCAAATACGTCGCACGGCTGCGGCGCTTGTCGAGCAGTGCCCAGCCGGTCCTGTTCCGGATCGATCTGGGCGCCGGACACCAGGGCGTCAGCGGCCGCTACAGCAGCGTGCGCGAAACGCTGCTGGGCTATGCCTTTGGCTTGCATTGCATGGGCGTTGAAGGCTGTCCAAACCAGGGCTGAGGGTTGCGGGGTCAGGAAAAGCCGGCAGGCAAAGCCCTGCTCGGGGTCGGGGTAAGAATCGACAGGGATCCGTTGCCCGGCGTCCAAAACCCGCCACCGCGGTCGCCTGCAAGCTACTGCTCGCGCATGCAGCTGACGTCCAGCGCCGCCTCGACAGTGGCGTTGTAGACCGACAACCGGCAGCTGTAGCCAGCACCATTGAAGCGGCCCTCGTAATAGTCCGGACTGGTGTCTTCGCTCGCCAACATGTCGTAGCCCAGGGCACGCAACTCCTGCAGCATGGTGTCAATCGGCCAGTGCCGGTGGTCGGCGCCGCGTGTGGAGAGCCAGCCGACAGCCAGACTGAGCTCTTCCGGTGTGCTCACCAGCCGGACCGTACAGAGCGCGCCGGCAAAGGCCAGCACGTCCTCGACCCGGTCATGCAGCGCCGGCTCAAGTCGGCGCAGGCCCTGCAGGCGAGTCGTCGCCGCACCCGGATGGCGCGCCAGATCTGCAATGAGATTCAGCATGCTGGAGCGGTTGGGGATGACGCTGAAGCCACCGGCAATGTCGTCGCAGCGGTAGCGCCTGAACAGCTCGCTGATCGCCGTGTAGCGGTTGCCGGCACTTCCGGGGCTGCTGACCGGGCGCTCGAGTTGCATCAGCTCTTGCCGACTCGCGCCAGGGCAGGGTGACTGGGAATAGCTCAAGCTGCCGTCCTCGCCGACACACTTGTAGATCGCCGGCTGGGCGCGGGCGCTGTCCGGCAGGAAGCCGAACATCAGCCAGATGAGCAAACAGAGGCAGACAAGCAGGGAGAATCGCATGGGGGTCCTTTGTAGCCAGCTGGAGCGGCTCAGAGTAGCGGCTCGATCGGCAACAGCCGCAGGATCTGGGTCAGCGCGCGCCGATGCAGTGCCGCTGGTTCGTGGGTGTGGATGCGCGGCTCACCGGCCTGACCATCGATCCAGATCATCCGCCCGCGATCGTCCAGTTCAACCTTGTATGCGCGCTGTGGATCGGTGCCCTGACCAAATACCTCATTGAGGTGCAGGGCCAGTTCCACACTGTCCAGCAGCACTCCCATCTCGCAGTTCAGTCTTGCCGAGCGCGGGTCCAGGTTGAAGGAGCCGACGAAGATCGAGCGTCCGTCCATGACCGCGGCCTTGGTATGCAGACTGGCGCGAGAGGAGCCCAGGCCCATCCGGCGGCGCTGGTCGGCGCCGGGCTCGAAATCCGGCTTGAGCTCATACAGTTCCACTCCGCCTTCGAGCAGTGCGCGTCGATAGCGGATATAACCGCTGTGCACGGCGGCCACATCAGTGGCGGCGAGCGAGTTGGTCAGCACCTCGACCTCGACCCCGCGGGCCTCCATGCCGAGCAGGCCGGCGCTGCCCGCCTTGCCCGGGACGAAGTAGGGCGAAATGACCTTGACCGAGTGCTCGCTGGCCTGGAAAGCCTCGATCAGACCCTCGCGTACTCCCGGCAGGATCTCCTTGGCGGCCGGATCGGCCTTGCGTGGATCATCCACCAGCAGGCGCGCATGGCGGGTCACGACCGGGGCGGAGTCGCCGGAAAGGATACCGCTCCACAGTTCGGATTCGCGGGTCCGGGTCAGATAGACGGACTGCTGGGCTTCCTGCCAGGTCTGTCCCAGACGCCGCCGCAGCTGGTCCAGGTCTTCGACCCGCCCTTCCCGGATGCCGCGCACATAGGCCATCGGCACCGACAGCACGTCGTTCCAGTAGCGGTCGAATTGCTCGGCCGCATCGGCCACCAACTGGCCGACGATGACCAGGTCCAGATCCTCGAAGTTGACGTCCGGATCGGCGTCGAAATACTCGTTGCCGATATTGCGCCCGCCGATCAGTGCGACCCGCGTGTCGACCAGCCAGAGCTTGTTGTGCATGCGCCGATTGACTCGGCTGCCGCGCGCGAGGATCTCGATCGAGGTCCGGATCCAGCCCTGGCGGGTGAACCACGGATTGAATACGCGCACTTCGATCTGTGGATGCAGATCCAGGCTGGCGAGCATCTGTGACTTGTTGCGGGCGTCCAGATCGTCGATCAGCAAGCGTACCCGGACGCCGCGGTCGGCCGCGGTCAGCACTTCGTAGGACAGCAACTGACCGGTCAGATCGTCGTGCCAGATGTAGTACTGCAGATCCAGGCTCAGGGTCGCGCTCTCGGCGCTGAAAGCACGCAGGGCGAAGGCATCAACACCGTTAGGCACCAGCCGTAGCCCCGAACTGACCCGGTCATCGGGCAGCAGCGGTCCGACCCGGGCAGCTACCGGACCGCTCTCGGCCGGTGCATAGGCGTAGCTGTAACTGCGCACCATGCCTGGACGGTGCGCGGTGCACGCAGCCAGCAGTAGAAGCAGCACCGACGACGCCAGCAGCAGGCGCCATCGGCGGGGAGGGGATCTTTCACGGGCGTGGAACAAGCGCTTCATCCTGCAGCGAGGGCCGACTGCGGACTTTAACCGAATCGTCCGGAACGATTGCTGGACGCGGCGCGGGCAGAAATTTGCTCGCTGGATGCGACATATCGCACTGTCGTCGCACTAGTGGTTCTGGAGCAAGCCACCGGAAGCGACCCGATGAAGCAGACCCCCGAGTTGCAGCCCTGGATGTCCCCGGACCTGAACCGGGTCACCTCACAGCCGGCTTCCAACTCATCGTCGGCACCGCTGGAAGAGCCACATGAGCTGTGGCAGCGCCTGGATCTGGAACGGCGGTTGATCGAAGTAGCGATCGACCGCGGTGACTACGATCATCTGTCGGTCGCTCCAGCCACGCTGCATCTGCTGCAGTCGCGCCTGTGCCAACGCTTCGCGCCGCACCTGTCCGGCTGGCGCTGTGTCGATCCGTGCCTGCCGCACTTGCTGCTGCCGAGGCCACATAGCGTCTACCCACGTGTCGTTGCGCACATGGCGGAAGCGAGCGAGCGAATCGTCAAGGATTGCGGCCATGGTCGGGAATCACTGATCGATGCGCTGGCCTTCCTCGAAGGCGGGCTGCTGGCGTTGCACCCCTTCAACAACCTCTGCGAACCAGCGATCCGGCTGCTCATGCGGCTGCAGCTGCGCCGCCTGGGTCGACCGGGTATCGCGCTTGATCGCGACACGACACCGCTTTACTTGCAGGCGATCAGCGATGGTCGGCTCGGTCGCTGGGACTGGCTGGTGCCGGTCTGGCGCCTGCGGCTGGACTGGTCCAGCGGCCCGCTGCGCGGTTGAAGCCTGCGGCGGAACCCGGCCAGCGGTTCCCGCCGAGTGCGCTCGGAAGCTACTTGCCTTTGGCAGCCGCCTTCAGTTCGGCCGCCTTGTCGGTCTTTTCCCACGAGAACGCGGTGTAGCGCTCGCCCTTGCTGCCCTTGAGCTCAACCGGCTTGCGGCCAAAGTGGCCGTAGGCGGCGGTGCGCTGATACATCGGATGGATCAGGTCGAGCATCTGCAGGATGCCGTAGGGGCGCAGGTCGAAGTGGGCCCGAATCAGCTTCTCCAGCGCCTCGTCGGAGACCTTGCCGGTACCGAAGGTGGTCACCGAAATCGAGGTCGGCTCGGCCACGCCGATGGCGTAGCTGACCTGAATCTCGCAGCGATCGGCCAGGCCGGCGGCGACGATGTTCTTGGCCACGTAGCGGCAGGCGTAGGTCGCCGAGCGGTCGACCTTGGATGGGTCCTTGCCGGAGAAGGCACCGCCGCCATGACGGGCCATGCCGCCGTAGGTATCGACGATGATCTTGCGCCCGGTCAGGCCACAGTCGCCAACCGGACCGCCGATCTCGAACTTGCCGGTCGGGTTGATGTGGATCTGCTTCTTGGTCAATCCGGTCAGCCAGGCCTTCGGAAGCACCGGCGTCAGCACGTGCTCGTAAACGCCGTCGAAGATGTCCTTGGCCTTCACCCCGGGGTCATGCTGGGTCGACAGGACCACCGCGTCGAGCCCGCTGATCTTGCCGTCGGCATAGCGCAGCGTCACCTGACTCTTGGCATCCGGCCGCAGCCACGGCAGCGGCGAGTTCTTCTGCTTGCGCACCCTTGCCTGCTGCTCGACCAGTCGATGCGAATAGTAGATCGGCGCCGGCATGAACTCAGGAGCCTCGTTGCAGGCGTAACCGAACATCAGACCCTGATCGCCAGCGCCCTGCTCTTCGGGCTTCTTGCGATCGACGCCCTGGCGGATGTCGGGGCTCTGCTTTCCGATCAGGTTGAGCACGCCACAGGTGCTGCCATCGAAGCCCACCGCCGAGGAGGTGTAGCCGATGTCATTGATGACCTTGCGCACCAGTTCTTCCAGATCGACCCAGGCACTGGTGGTGATCTCGCCGGCGACGATCGCGACGCCGGTCTTTACCATCGTCTCGCAGGCCACGCGGGCGAACTTGTCTTCGCTCAGGATCGCATCCAGCACCGCATCGGAGATCTGATCGGCGACCTTGTCCGGATGACCCTCGGACACCGATTCGGAAGTGAACAGGTACGCGCTCATGTATCTATCCTTATGTCGGGATGAAGCGATGAATAGTGCTGGCAGGGCGCGGATGATACATGCGTCCGAGCCTTGCGGCACCTGTTCGCTGCGCCGCGGTTCAGGTGCGCGGCAACTGCGGCCGATCCGTTCATGACGCCGGCCCGGTTCCTCGCAGCAGCCGTCAACGGCGGAACTGTGCCCCGCTGAGGCCGCTGCGTGACACTCAGGTTGCGATAGTGGGGTGTTGCAACGGGATCGTAGCGGCTTTGCCATCGGCCAGACGCCGAGCGGGCGCAGGCTGCCCGCTGTACCACGGATGGAGCAGCCGGATGCGACAGATCCCACCGTATGAGTTGCGCAGCGTCTTTCTGTCCGATCTGCACCTGGGTTCGCGCAACTGTCAGGCCGATGCGTTGATCGAGTTCCTGGCCCAGATTCGATGCCAGCGGCTGTATCTGGTTGGCGACGTCTTCGACCTGTGGTGGATGACCCGCTTCCGGGCCCGCTTCGGCAAGAGCGAGCGCCAGGTCATCGCGCAGATCGACCGGCTCGCCCGCCGTGGTAGCGAGGTCATCTACATTCCCGGCAATCACGATCATCCGGTTCGCAACTGGAGTGGCCTGCCGCTGGCACGCTGGAAGATCCGGCGGCGGGCCGTGCATACGCTGGCCGATGGCCGACGCCTGCTGGTCACTCATGGCGACGAGTTCGATACGCTGGTCCGTCTGGGCGGACTGGAGGAATGGCTGGGCGAACAGATGCACGAAGTGCTGCTTTCCAGCAACCGCTGGACCAATCGCGCCCGCCAGGCACTGGGCCTGCCGTACTGGTCGCTGGCCAGCTTTCTGAAGGGCCAGTCCAGCCGCGCCGGGCGCTTCATTGAGCGCTTCCGCCGGGCGGTGCTGGCCGATGTCCGTCGACGCGGCCTGGATGGCGTGGTCTGCGGCCACGTGCACCTGCCCGAACTGCGCCAGATAGACGGCCTGATCTACGCCAACGATGGCGACTGGGTCGAGAGCCTGACCGCGATCACCGAAGACCTCGACGGCCGCCTCGCCCTGGTCCGCGCCGCCGCCGTCCCGCTACTGATCCAGGAACTGGCCCCGGCCCCGATCAACCGCCTCTTGCCCGAGCACGGCTGAGTGCTGCCGAGTCCTGCCGAGTCCTGAAGAGCTTTCAACACAAAGGACACAAAGGAAGAGCATTTGCGGTGAGTGGGCACTCTGCACCAACCCATCATCGGCAATCCGCTCTTGCCCTCTCCGCGACCTCCGCGTCTCCGCGTGACACTGCGTCCCTTGTGTTGAATGCTCTGGCTCCTTGAAACCGGAGCGCTGCCGGGCTCGATAGCCCGGCAGCGTTCCAGCATTACTCAAAGCCGTCGCTGAGCAACTCGTCACCGAAGTTCAGGATCACCACCGAGCCATCGTGGTCGGAGCTGCGCAGGGGTGACAGTGGTGTCTGCGACTCGATCCGACGGGCATCGGCGTTGCCGCGGCCGAAGCCGAAATCGGCGTAGAAGGGCTGCGCGGCCGCGTTCAGCAGTGTGTGATCGAGCGCCTGGGCGAAGCAGCCGACCGAGTTGAAGTTGGTGCCGCAACCGAACATGAACGAGTAGTGGTCATCTTCGGGCAGGTTGAACATCGCCTCGACCAGTGGCGGATCGACGATGTTGCCCTCGATCGCCGGGTAGATGTCCTGGATCTCGAACAGCGTGTCGCGCGGAATCCCGTCGTCGGCCACATTCGCATCTCCGCGGACGATACCCATCACGTCGGCATAGCCATCGGTGTATTCGAAGGCATTGAAGTCACCCAGCGAGATCAGTGGCACCGTCGGATTGGCGCTCTGGTAGGCCTGCTGTTCCTCGGCGATCGCGACCGCCTGCTCCAGCCGCTTGCGCCGAACCCGGTTGGCGTTGTTCAGGTTGCCCAGGTTGTCGATGCCGCTGAGCGAACGGAAATGACTGACCATCACGGCAAAGTCCTGGGTGGCGCCAGCTTCGGTCTCGAAGCTGCCCTCCAGCAACAGCGTCGGCCGGTCGTGCAGCGTGCATGGCGCGGTGCCGCTGCACTCGTTGGTCAGCTGGTTCAGGCGTAGCTGGGTGACCTGATCGACCGTGACATTGCGCCAGATGAAGGCGTTGTTGATGCCGCGCGGGTCGTTGCCGGGGAAGATCGCGCCGCTGTACTGCACGGTCGGATCATCGGCCTCGATGCGGGCGATCAGCGCATCGACGGCGGTCTGGTTCTCGATCTCGCTGAGCCCGATGACGTGCGGCGAGTTCAACACATCGCGGATGTAGGCCGACAACTTGCCCAGCTTGAGCTCGAACTCCGCCGGCGTCAGCACGGTGTCGTCCACGTCCGGATCGTCGATCGTATCGAACAGATTTTCGACATTGAGGCCGGCAATGGCGATCTGGTTGTAACCGGCGATCGGTGCCGGTGACGGGATCTGCGCCGGCGCGCCGTTGATGCTGATGGACGTCGGCCACAGCTCGTAACCACCGAACTCGTAGCCGATGATGCCGGTGGCGGTGACCCGCGTGCCCGGAATGTAGACGTCGTTCGGCAATTGGCCGAGTCGATCCACATCCAGCTCGAACAGTTCCGGATTGCCATCCCACAGCGCCACGCCAGGCGGCAGCCCGGGCTCGCCGGCGGCGGCCGGCGCGATGCCGGACTCACGCCGGACGCGGCGGTTGCCGGTGGCAAAGAAGGGCTCGGCGATCGGGTCGCCGCCAAAGGCCTGGTGCGGTGCATTGATGATGCCGGTGCTGGTAGTTACCAGCATGGCCTCGAAGCACTCGAAGTTCTGCGCCGCGATCGGTGCGCCCGTCGGGATGGTGCTGCCGGCGCCCTGGCAGGCGGGGACCGCCGGGACCGGTGAAGGCACGATGTCGTCGAACACGACAGGTGCCGGCAGCGCGCTGGTGCCGACCACGTTGACAACCAGGCCACCGCCACTGGCGGTGAACTCGGTGAACTCGAAGAACTCCACCACATTGCCCTTCACATCGACCAGATCGCCGACTTGCACCGCCGGCGCACCGCCGGTGAATACGACGATGGCATCGGAGGTGAAGGGGTCACCATCACCGACCGGCATCTGCATCGCGAAAATGTCCGTGCCCACCGCGGTGACCACATTGCCGAGCGTGACCTGGACCGTGCCGACGAAGGGCGAGACCAGGCCGGTGCCCTGGATTTCGGCGATCGTCACCGGTACCGGATCGTTGTCGATGATCGTTCCGGTGCCGCTGGGGTCGACCGTGCCGCCGTTGTTGCCGCTGACATTGCTCAATTCGACCGTGAAGCTCTCGGTAGGCTCGTTGACCAGATCACCGATGATCTGGACCACGAAGTCGAAGCTGTTGTCGCCCTCTTCGATGGTCTGGCCGACCAGGCTGCGAGCCAGATAATCGCTACCGGCTACCGCGCTGCCGTCGACGGTGCTGATATCGAAGCTGACGCCGCCCACCGGCGCCGGCG
>DAIMJK010000049.1:6126-14447 GCA_036722245.1 Lysobacterales bacterium | reverse complement strand
GCGGGGGCTGGCCCTTGCCGTCGAAGAAGGAGCCGCCCATGCGGTAGTCGCGCTCGTCGCACAGGGCGCTGCAGGCGTTCCAGAATTCCGGCGTGCGGATCTGGTAGGCGACGTCCTCGATCTGCTCGGTGATCTTGCCGTCTTCGATGGCGAAGAACAGCTGGCCGCCGAACTGGGCGTTGTAGCGCTGCTGGTCGATCGAGAAGGAGCCGGCACCGACGATGTAGATGCCCTTCTCCACCCCGGCGATCATCTCTTCCACCGTCAGCTCGTCCTTGCCGGCGGCGAGCGAGACGTTGGGCATACGCTGGAACTGGACGCTGGACCAGGAGTCGGCGTAGCAGCAGCCGTGCGACTCCTCCTCGCCGATCATGTGGGCCTGGTCGCGGATCGCCTGGTAGTTCACCAGCACACCGTCGGTGACCAGATCCCAGCGCTTGGTCGGGACACCTTCGTCGTCATAACCGACCGCGCCGAGGCTGCCGACCTGGGTCTTGTCGGCGAACAGCGTGACCCGGTCGGCGCCGTACTTGAAGCCCTCCTCGCGCTTGTCGAGGGTGGCGAAGCTGGTGCCGGCGTAATTCGCCTCGTAACCCAGCACCCGATCGAGTTCGAGCGGATGACCGACGCTCTCGTGGATGGTCAGCCACATGTGGCTGGGGTCGAGCACCAGATCGTACTTGCCCGGCTCAACCGAGGTCGCCTTGAGCTTGATCGCCGACTGCTGCGCGGCGGCCTTGGCATCGGCCACCATGTCGTAGCGCTTGTCGTAGATCTCGACCCCACCCGGAAGCACGATGCGATCCTTCTCGGTGCCATCGAGATATTCAAAGCCCATGCCCATCGGCGCCGACAGACCGGCACGGGCGCGGAACTTGCCGCTTGCCTTGTCGACCACGGTGACCTGCATCGGCGCCCAGATGCGGTGCACGTCCTGGTCGATGTAGGAGCCGTCGGTGGAAGCGAAATACTTCTGCTCGTTGACCAGGAACAGGGTCGAATTGACGAAGCTCGCGCCGGCGCCGAGCGCGGCGGCGTTGACGCTGAGCAGCAGGTCGACCTTGTCCTTCAGCGCCACTTCCATCGCGTTCTTCTCGATCGGTGTGGCCCAGCTGACCTCGCCCACACCCTTGACCGGCGCCAGCTTTACCGGCTCGGTCTGCAGCTTCGAGTTGGCCTTGGCAATCGCCACCGCGGTGCGCGCAGCCTGCGCCACCGCTTCCTTGCTCAGATCACTGCTGGCGGCAAAGCCCCAGGTGCCCTGGGCGATCACCCGCACGCCCACACCGAGCGATTCGGTATTGACGACGTTGTCGACCTGCTTTTCGCGGGTGACGATGAACTGCTGCAGGTAGCGACCGATGCGCACATCGCAGTAGCTCGCTCCGGCGGACCGCGCCGCCTCCAGCGCCACATCGGCGAGGGCCTTCTTGACCGCCACATCGAGCTTGCTGGTCAGTGCCTCGGCAGCAATCAGGCGGCCGCTGATCGGCAGCATCAGGCTGCCGGCAGCACAGCCGGCGATAGTCAGAAAACGACGTCTTTCCATGGGGCGCCCCGCGCAGGTGAATGATACGAAGCGTCGATAGTGCGCCCCTGTGGGCAGTCGGCGCATGGGCCGATGGTTGGGGGGGTACCAAGCCCAGTCGGGAGTCGGGAGTTGGGCACAACAGCAAAGGCGACGGCGAGAGCTTGGAGCAAGGACATGCCCGCAGTGCGCGAGGAGGAGGTGAGCACGCCCGCAAGAGATCGATGCCGACAGCGATTCCGACCCCGACCAACTGGACCCGTCGGAGCACATCAACTAGCATCGTGACTATGGTCATGTGACCATGTTCACGCGAGCAGTCCATGGCAATGCGCATTTCGAAATCACAGTTCAAGGCCAAGGCGCTGGAGATCTTTCGGCAAGTCGAAGCCAGCGGCGAAGCCGTGGTGATCACCGATCACGGCATACCGAGGCTGGAAGTTCGCCTGTACAACGCACAAGAACACAGTCCCCTGGCGCTGCTGCACGGGTCCGTACTCCGTTACGACAATCCGACGGAACCGGTCGAGATTGACGCGTGGGAAGCGGCTCGTTGATTCTGCTCGACACGCATGTGCTGCTCTGGTGGGTCTCAGGGATGTCCGGTCAGTTGTCTCCCGCAGCGGTGCGCGCCATTGAAGCGGAACAGACCGACGGCGAGATTCTCGTGTCGGCAATTTCTGCCTGGGAGATTGCCTTGCTGGTCAAGCGTGGGCGAGTCGCGTTGGCGCGGGATGTCGCTCAGTGGCTAGAGCTGGTGGGAAGAATTGACCGCGTGAGATTCGTGCCAGTGGACGTGGACGTTGCAGTCCAGAGTGTCGAGCTGCCAGGCGAACTGCACGCAGATCCGGCCGACCGGATCCTGGTCGCCACATCGCGAGCATTGCGTGCGCCGCTGTTGACCGCCGATGAACGCCTGCGCAACTACCCCCATTTGTCGGTGATCTGGTAGCGCGACTGATCGGGGTCGAGGTCGGAATCGGGATCGAAAGCAACGACAGGCCCGACGGGTCACGAGGACGACGCTGCGCACGCCAAGCAAAAGATCGATTCCGACCCCGATTCCGATTCCGACCCCGAGTGGGGCTCGGGTTAGTATCTGCCCCTATCGCTCCACCGGGGACCCACTCAATGCGCTTTCTGCCGCTGCTTGCGCTGCTGGCCGGCCTGACCCATGGCGGACTGTCCGCCTGTGAACTGAGCGAGCCGCTGCGTTATCGGCTGCAGCTGATCCCGTCGGAAGTCGGCGGGCCGGATACCGTGCGCCGCATTACCGTCGGCGCCAACGGCTGCCTGCAGGTGCACTACCCGCGCTTCGATGTGCGTGCCGGTCTGTGGTCGATGATGCTGAGCGCAAGCGAGCTTGTCGGGCTGGATCAGCGGGTGGCTGCATCGGAACAAGGGACCTTCGACCCGGCGGCACTGGCCGCGCGCAAACAGGACGTCGAGCGCCAGTTGCGGCGTGGCGAAGCGCGCGATGACCGGCCGCAGATTTCCGTGGTCGCCGGCGCCAGTCGGCACGTGCTGGAGCTCCAACCCGGCTCGCCACAGGCGCGCAAGCTGGCCTGGACGGCGCTGGCGCACGATGCCGATCGCTACCCCGAACTGCCGGAACTGGCGGCGCTGTGGCAGGCGGTCGAGGCGCTGATGACGCTGAGCGAGGACCCCCGTCTGCAGCGAATGACGGAATCCGCACCGTGACCGCCCGCGCGCTCGCGATGATTCTGCTGCTGGCCGCCGAAACCGCGCTGGCCGGTGCCTTCATCGGCGCCGACGGCGGCGCGCCGAACCTGATCATGCATCCGACGGGCTACACCGGCATCGGCGGGCCGCGGCTGGTGACGGTCTGCCTCAATCCCAGCGGGGTGCCGGGTGGCAATCTGAACAACGCCGAGGCCACCGTCGAGAAGACCGTGGCGACCTGGAACGCGCAGCGGGTCAGCACGCGCAACCTCGGCATGGGCGCCAACAACGACCTGCCCTCCAACCAGTTCGACCTTGAAAGCGTGTTGCTGCACGAGCTGGGCCATTGCCTCGGCCTGGCCCATCCCAACCACGCCAGCGAATCGGGCCTGGTCGACCCGCAAGCCAACGGCACCAAGTCCGCCCGCGGGCCCAACGGCGTCTTCAATCAGGGTGCCGGCGCCGACGGCCTGCATGGTTCCTTCGACGATGTGCGCGGCGATGACGTGAACCTGTACTGGTATCGCCGCAACGTCAACCGGCCACTGGAGTTTCCGGCCATCATCGACAGCACCACCTTTACCCGCACCGGCAACCTGCCGGCCGGCCACAACTTCGCCGCCAACGCCGACCGCGACGTGCTCGCCGCGCTCGGCATCGGTCAGACCGAATCGGTGATGCAGCAACTGACCTTCAACGACGAGGCGCAGCGGCGCCTGACTGGCGAGGACCTGTCCACGATCCGGCTGGGCCAGTCCGGCATCGACCGCATCCAGGGCACCGCCGACGACTACAGCATCGTGCTCGAATACGTCGGTCGCACCAGCAACTGCGACATCGATATCGCCTTCATCCCCGGCGCCGGCTTCGCCTTCTGCCAGATCAGCGCCAGCTCGATCGCGAGCAACCATTTCCGCATCACCGCCGCCGACATCCGCCTCGACAGTGCCGCCAACTGGTACTACAGCCCCGGGCCCAATACCGCGACCTTGATCACCAGCGACAGCCCTGATCCGAGCTCGCCCGGCCAGCCGTACACGGTCGCAGTCAGCGTGAGCAAGACCGTGCCGGGTCAGGGGCCAGTCGGCACGCCGACCGGGACGGTGGAGGTCAACGACGGTGCCGGCGCCAGCTGCAGCTTCACCCTCAACGCCAGCGCCCAGGGCAGTTGCCAACTCATATCGACCGGCAGCGGCAACCGGACCCTGACCGCCGACTACCTCGGCGATCTTGGCTTCGACGCCAGCAGCGACACCGAGCCACACGGCCTGGGCGTGCCGACCACCACCGTCATCCTGTCCGACCTGCCCGATCCGACCGTCGTCGGCGAGCCCTACAACGTCCAGATCCAGGTCAGTGGCAGCGGCGGACCGCCGACCGGCCCCTACACGGTCAGCGACGGCAGCGGTGACAGCTGCGGCGGCAATCTGACCGCCGGTTTCGGTATCTGCACGCTGATCTCGACCAGCGTCGGCAACAAGACGCTGACCGCCAGCTATGCCGGCAACAGCACTTTCCTGCCCAGCCAGGGCAGCAGCACCCACCTGGTCAACAAGGCCCGCACCAACCTGAACATCACCAGTGACAGCCCCGACCCGTCGGCCAGCGGGCAACCGGTCACCGTCCAGTTTTCCCTCGGCATCGTCAATCCAGGCGCCGGCACCCCGACCGGCACCGTAAACATCACCGCCGCAGGCGGGCCGGAAAGCTGCAGCGCGACCCTGCCGACCAACAGCTGCCAACTCAGCCTGATCGCCCCCGGCTCCCGCACCCTGACCGCCAGCTACACCGGTGACGACAATTTCATCGGCGACAGCGACACCGAGTCGCACACGGTGGAGTCGGTGGATGACGGGGTGTTTGAGGATGGGTTTGAGTAGAGCGAGGGCCCAGGGCATAGGGCACAGAGGGTCGTGCGGGCGCGAGGATCCGGCCTACATTGCGCGCGATCCCGGCTTCACTGGGCCCTGGGCCCTATGCCCTGGGCCCTGCTTTTTCGAGGGCAAGGTCGCCCTCAACGCCTCCACATCAAACCCCGCCTCGCCCTTCGGCCGCGGCGTGCCGCCGTGGGCCTGTCCGTAGACCACTTCCCAGCTCACCGGCAGCTGGCCGTCGCGGCGTTGGGTTTCGTAGCTGGCGTGCAATACCTGCCAGCGCTGTTTGCCCATCAGCCCGCGGCCGCGTTCGGCCAGGGCGTTGTTGGCACCCAGCCCCTTCAGCTCGGCCAGCAGCTGGCGTAGCTCACGCACCGGACGCTGGTGCAGGTCGCGGTCCAGCACCGGATTGATCAGGCCGGCACGCAGCATCGCATCGCCAATCTGCTGGATGTGCGGAAAGCCGAGCAGGTGCGGGCGCTCGTCGACGGCGGCGAAGGCGGCACGCAGCTCGTGCAGGGTGTCCAGACCGAAGCTGGCAAACAGCAGCAGGCCGCCGGGCTTGAGCACGCGCGACCATTCGGCGAACACCGCCGGCAGGTCGTCGCACCACTGCAGGCACAGGCTGGAGAAGATCAGATCGACGCTGTCGTCTGCCAGCGGCAGCCCGCGTACGTCAGCCTGAACCAATCGAAACGGCCGCCACCAGGAGCGCTGCCGACGCGCCTGCTGCAACATCGGCGCGGCCAGATCCAGCGCCAGTACCTCGGCCTGCTTGTAGCGCTGCTTCAGCGCGCGACTGCCCAGACCCGTGCCGCAGCCCAGGTCGACAATCCGTGCCGGCACCTCCGGCTGGAGCTGATCCAGCCGCTCCAGCAGTTCCGCCCGTACCTCGCCCTGCAGCTGGGCGTGCTGCTCGTAGCTGGCGGCGGCACGACCGAAATTGGCGGCAACGCGTTGATGGTCGATCGGCGGCATGGGTCGCTGGCGGCGGGCGGGGCGGCAATGGTGCATCAAGGCGGCGGGCGCGGGGAAGGGTGATGGTCGTCGAAGCGGCGTTTCGCATCGGAGCAGGGCCCAGGGCTCAGGGCCCAGGGCTCAGGGCCCAGAAGATCAAGAGCCGATTCGACGCGAATCAGTACGTGATGGCTAGGAGCGAGTTTCCAACCTCGCCTCAAGTTGGCTCTGACTGGGCCCTGGGCCCTGAGCCCTGGGCCCTGTGGCTTTCACAGAAACCTCAAAAACTCAGTTTGGCGTGCCCCCGGATACAGGGCGCCAAGCTACCATCCCCATCTGGATCGCAGCGCGGAGCTGCAGACGCTTGCACGACCATCCTTCCAGCGGCCCGTCCAGCGGGGACACAGCCGGCCATGGCGTCGGCGGCGCGCGCCAGCAGTGGGTCCGTCTGACCAGTCTGTTCGATCAATGGGTCGAGCTGCCGGCCGACGAGCGGGTGGCACATCTGGATGAACTGGCGCAGAGCGAGCCGAAACTGGCCGAGCGCCTGCGAGTGATGCTCGACGCCGATAGCGACGCCGATCCGCTGCTGCGCCAGGGCAGTGCGATCGACGTGCCCGGCGCGGCGCAGGCGCTGGTCGAGCAGCTCAACCCGGGGCTGGAGCAGACTGATCCGTGGCCGCGGATGCAGGCGCTGGCGCGGCGCCGGCTGCAGCCGCCGGAGCGGGTCGGCCCTTACAGGCTGGTCGAGCGGCTGGGAATCGGCGGCATGGGCGAGGTCTGGCTCGGCGAGCGCGATGACGGCAGCTTCGAGCAGCGCGTCGCGATCAAGCTGGTCGCCTATCCCGGTCGCAGCCTGGCCGAACGCTTCGAACGCGAACGCCAGATCCTGGCCCGCCTGCAGCACCGCTCCATTGCCCGCCTGTACGACGGTGGCCAGACTCCTGAAGGCCTGCCCTTTCTGGTCATGGAATACGTCGAAGGTCTGCCGATCACCGATTACGTGCGCCAGCACGAGCCGCCACTGGCGACGGTACTGGCGCTGCTGATCGATGTCTGCGAGGCGGTCGACCACGCCCACCGGCTGATGGTCGTGCATCGCGACCTGAAGCCCTCCAACGTGCTGATCGACGGCAACGCACAGGTCAAGCTGCTCGATTTCGGCATCGCCAAGCTGCTCGATGAAGGCGCGCCGGCGCTGACCCTGGGTGAAGACCAGCCAATGACCCCGCTGTATGCCGCGCCGGAACAGATCCGCGGTGAGCCGGTCAGCGCCGCCAGCGATGTCTATGCCCTCGGCGCGATCCTGTACGAGCTGATCACCGGCCGTCTGCCAACCCTGCGCGAAGGCCTGCCGCTGAGCCAACTCGCCGAAGCCGTCTCGCAAGAGACCGTGCAACCGCCAAGTCGGGTTCTGACCGGCACCGCGACTGAACGCTGGAGTGCCGGCGAACTGCGCGGTGATCTGGACCTGCTGATCCTGACCGCGCTGCATGCCGATCCAGCTCGCCGCTATACGACCGCCGCAGCACTGGGCGAGGATCTGCGCCGCTGGCTGGCCGGGCTGCCGCTGCGCGCCCGACCCGACCACTGGAGCTACCGCAGCGGCAAGTTCATCCGCCGCCACCGGCTGCCGCTGCTCGGTCTGGCGCTGATTCTGCTGTCACTGGCGACCGGCTTTTCGCTCGCGCTGTCACAGGCGCGGCTGGCCCAGGGTCAGCTGCAGGCACAGCAGCTGGAGCTGGAATCCGAACGCAGCGCGAGGGTCGTGGCGCTGCGCGCCCTGCTCGCGGCGACCTCGAACGGCGATCCGGCCACGCGCACCGACAGCCTGCTCGCCAGCGCCAGACTTGCCGCTGACAAGCTGGTCAATCAGCCCGGCCTGCTGGCCGAACTGCAACTCGGGCTGGCGCTGGCGCTGCTGGAACTCGAGCAGCAAGATCATGCTCGCGCGCTGCTATCCCAGGCCGACCGGCACCTGCGTGAACTCAGCGATGATCCTTCCGATCTGGTCGCCCGGGCCGCCCTGTGGCAGCGCATGGCCCAGGCCTGGCGCGCCAGCGGCGAAGCCGCCGCAGCCCAGGAGGCGATGCTGCGGTCGGCCGCGCTTACGCAATAGCGGGTCGAGCAACAAGGAAGAGCATCACACGCGGAGACGCGGAGGTCGCGGAGAGAGCTTTCCAGGCTCCGGCTAGCCAGCAAGCACCCTCAGCAGCTGCTGCGGTGTCGTATTGCGCGGCAGATGGTGGCGCCAGGTGGCGGCCAGTGCGCCGCTGTGC
>DAIMJK010000049.1:0-6116 GCA_036722245.1 Lysobacterales bacterium | reverse complement strand
GAAGAAGAAGCGCCGGTCGAACTCCGGGTACTGCGCCGTGATCGCATCGATCGCGTCCAGGTAGCGCGCGGTGTACTCCAGCGTGGAGCCCTCGGGTGCGCGCACCGGCATGGCGATCACGCCACGGTCCTCATAGGGGGCGAGCTCGCTCTTGGCGGTGCTGAACAGCCACCAGCTGCCGCCGGCCGAGGCCAGCATCACCGCCACCACCAGCCAGCGCACACCCAGCGACCACTGCAGCGCGCCGGTGTAGCCGCGCACGCGCAGCTTGAAGGCCAGCACGCTGGCTTCGGGGTTGACGTCCAGATCGAACAACATGGCCGGCGGCGACACTTCCAGCGCCTGCCGCAGTTCGCGTTCGTCCACATCGTGCTGGCGTAGATCCACGCCGCGGGCGGCGAGCTGGGCCAGCAGTTCTTCGCCGTAGACCCGGTCGGCGCTGAACAGCCAGACCGGACCGCGAAAATTGGGCGAGGTGATGTCACCGCGATCTCGATCGACCCGCGCGGGCAGCGAAATGAGCATGCGACTGCGACCGTCCAGCGGCTGCACCAGCGCCCGTCCGGCGTGCCGGTGGAGCAAGCGGCCGAGCGCGAACAGTACCGACTGCGCCTGCGCCGCGCCGGCAACAGGCAACTTCTGCTCCCACAAGGCATCGGCTTCGGCATTGTCCAGATCCGGCGCGGTCGACTCGATCTGCAGTTGCAGGAACTGGCCGTCCCAGCGCAGTGCCGCCTGCACGTCACCGGTGGGCGTGCGCAGCAGCGCCTGCCACAGCGCCAGCTGACAGGCCTCTTGCACGCAACCCTCGGCAAAGCGCAGGGGATCGCCGCTGCGGCGCTGGGTGCGCAGGTCGATTCGCACGCCAGTCTCACGCACGACACTGCGCAGACCGGCATAGAGCGCGGCCGCCAGCGTGTCCGGGTCGAATTCTTCGGTCGGCCGCTCGCCGTCCTGCGGAATATCGCCCAGCAGCCGCCCGATCGCCTGACGCGCTTCACCGGTCAGCGCGGCGATTCGGGTCAGCGCCTGCTCCAGCAATTGCTCGGCGCGCAACCGGCCACCCTTGCCGGGATCAAGCTTGAGCAAACGTCGCACTTCGGCATCAACGCTGCTCAAGGCACCCTGCAGTCGCTGGCCCTGCAGCTCGGCCTGCATGACCAGCTCCAGCACCTGCGCGCGAGCCGCGTCGCGCTCGGCTTCGGTCAGCAACAGCTGCTGCTTGAGCTCGCGCAGAAATCGGCCTTGCTCGTAGCTGCGCAGCTTGCTCTCCTGCGCCGTCTGCTGCAGCGCCTGCTCGCCCTGCAGCCGTTCACTGACGTCGATCACGGCCACATGAAATCGATTCTCCTCGGCCACCAGATGCAGATCGGCATACTGGTCCGGACCCAGATTGACCTGCGGCACCCGACCGCCCCTCATCGGCGACTGTCCATGGCAGAGTTCGCGAAACTGCCGCTCCAGCACCTCGTCCGATTCGGTCAGACCCAGTTCCTCAGTCGCACCAAAGCGCCCGAGCAGACGCCAGTCGGCGTCGAAGCTCAAGCAGGCGACGCGGGCGGCATGGATCTCCTCGCGCTGCAGATGGCGCAAGACGGGCGCGGGCAGGTTCAAGGCAAACGCTCGCAGAGTGCTTCGAATGAGGCCTCGACCCCTTCACCACTGAGCGCGCTGGTCTCGAACAGCGGCAGCTCGGCGCGGGTTCGGCCAAGCTGGTCCGGTGTGATCTCCCAATCGGCCAGCAGATCGAACTTGTTCACCAGCAGCACCACCGGCACCTCGCCGATCTCGGCGCTGGCCTGGCGATAGAGCTGACGGGCCGAATCCAGCGTGCTGGCGCGGGTGCCATCGGCGACCAGCACCAGACCGCTGGCGCCACGCAGATAGTTCAGCCGCAACAGGTCGAGTGAGTCGCGACCGGCAATGTCCCACAGGACCAGCTTGACGGTGCGGGTCGGGCCGCTGACCCGACGTGTCTCGGTCTTGACGCCGACGGTGGTCAGGTACTTGTCGGAGAAGGTGTCGGAGACAAAGCGGGCCACCAGGGAGGTCTTGCCGACGCCGAAGTCGCCGAGCAGACAGACTTTCCGTACCACCTCAGTCATGCGTGCATCTCATCCGGGGGCGTTGATCGCAAAGCCTACAGTGCGCCGGCCTCGCGCAGGGCCTGACGAGCCAACTCGACGCGGCTGACGCGAACCTGATCGAAGTCGTTGGCCGATGCATTGAGCGCGTACAGCCAGGTCCCTTCGGGCTTCTCCACCGCGCCGACGATCCAGCCCAGATGGCGGCCGTCGTGGCCCAGGCACAAACCGGTCTTGCCCCACCAACGCCAGTTGTCGCCGCGCTCGATCACCAGCGCATCGGTAATGGCGTCCACATACTCGGCCCGCACTCCCAGCTTGCCGTGCTGCAGCCGATCGAGGAACTGCATCTGCTCGACGGCCGAAATACGCAAGCTGTCGCCGAGCCAGAAATGGTCCACGCCGCCGCTGGTATTCTGGTTGCCGTAGCCGAAGCGCTGCAGCCAACGGCCGTAATTGCCCAGACCGATGCCACGCGCCAGCGCCTGGAAATACCACACGGTCGAGTTGCGCAGCGCGCCGCGCAGATCCTGTCGACCGGCCCAGTTCTGTGGCCACCAGGGCTGGGAAGGATCGTTGATGAAGCTGTAGCCACGCTCGTTGCGGGCCAGACTGATCGTGCCGGTCTCCAGCCCGATCAGCGCATTCGGGATCTTGAAGGTGGAACAGGGCGAATAGCGCGACGGGGCGCGAGCGCTGTTCCATTGCCACTGCTGGCCGCTGTTGATCTCCCGCACCAGGATGGTCCGGTCCTGCGGCGCGATCCCCTCGAAGGCCCAGGCCGGAGCGATCAGCAGCAACGACAGCAGGGCGACATATCGGCAGGCAAACATCAGGCGGCACCTCCCCAGGTGACTAGTGCTCTATCTTGCCGCGAAACGGCCGCGGAGCGAAAGCTTTGGCGTGATTTTTCATCCTCCAGGCCGACCTGGCACACATCCAGTTCAGTACGCAGTGGAAGGCGGCGTCGGGCCACCGATCAGGCGAGGCATCCGGCCGCTCACGCCAGCGACCCGCTGACCGGCAACGCCGATTTGCCATCCTTGCCTTTCCACGGCGCGTAGATCGCGTACAGCGCCTGCAGGTCGGCGTCCATGTCGCCGGTCGGGTGGAACAATTCGGCGATGCCGATGCGCCGCTCCGGATAATGGAAATAGACCGGCAGGATCGGCACCCCGGCACCCAGCGCGATGTGATAGAAGCCGGTGCGCCATTTGGCGACACGGCGACGGGTTGCCTCCGGCGCCAGCACCAGCCACATCTGCGGCGCCTCGCGCAGCGCCGCAACGGTCTGGCCGACCACCCCATTGGGATTGCTGCGATCGGTCGCAACCGCCCCCAGCTGCCGCAGCAACCAGCCCAGCGGCCCGCGAAACAGGCTGTCCTTGGCCATCCAGGTTGGACGGATGCCAAGCGCCATCGCCGCGGCGATACCGAAGACCCCATCCCAGGCCGAGCTGTGCGGCGCTGCGATGACCACCGCCCGCGGCGCGTCCGGAAAACTGCCAGTCACCCGCCAGCGACTGGAATAGACGACGATGTGGCCCAGCACGCGCCAGAACCAGCGCCCACGCCAGCGCGGCACCTGTGGCGGTACCGGCGGCAGTTTCCCGCTCATGGGGTATCACTCATGACCGCGATCCTGGCGCAGCCGCTTGACTTGCCCGCGCGCCTTCTTGTCGTCCACCCGGCGCCGTTTCGCGGCGCGCGATGGCCGGGTCGCGATCCGCACCGCCGGCGCCTCCAGATAGCGCCGCACAAAAGCCACCAGACGCTCACGTGCATCGGCCCGGTTGCGCTCCTGGGTGCGATAGCGATGCGCCTGGATGATCATCGTGCCATCGTCCAGCAGCCGCCGATCCCGCGCCGCCGCCAGCCGCAGCCGCGCGGCGTCAGTCAGACCCACCAGTTCATTCAACTGCGCCCGCATTTCGATCGACGTGGCTACCTTGTTCACGTTCTGCCCGCCCGGCCCCGGCGAGCGCACCGCCTTCTCCACGATTGCATTGGCAGGCAAGCTCACCTCGGCAGTGATCTGCAGGTCGTCCATGGGTTGCTAGTCTACCCGGCCCACCTCACATGTAGACCGGTCCCTCGCGCCCGCCAGGTTGTGATTTTCGCCGCGATTCACCATGCGCGAGGCGGCCGGCGCTCTTGGCCGGGGCTGCGCGGGCGCATGACGACGCGGCCGCCGGCGCGAAATGGTTTCGGGGCGAAGATCGCCGGTCTACGCGCGCCGGAACCGCGCTACTTCCTTCGATGGCGTCAGATCATCAGTGCGCGGGCGGCATCAATCGACGCGACCCACACCCCCAAGGAACCCCAACACCATCTCCGCAAACACCCGCGGCCGGCCGATGAACGGGGCGTGGGCGGCGGCGTCGATGATCCGGCTCTGGCCGTCCGGCGCCAGTGCCGCAGCATGCTGCAGGGCTTCGGGGGGGACGAGGCGGTCGCGGCGGCCGCCGGTCCACAGGCTGGGGCAGGCCAGCTGCGGCAAGCGCGCGCGCAGGTCGCAGTCGTGCAGGATGGCCAGGCCCTCGGTCAGCACCTGCGCCGAAGGTTGCGGCACCGAGTGGAGCAGTTGGCGCAGCCAGTGGCGTTCGTCCTGGGCGTGCTCGGCGCCGAGGGTCTCGAGTGCCAGAAAGCGCTCCAGAGTGCGGCCGACATCGTTGGCCAGAGATTGCGCGAACTGTTCGAAGACGATTGGTTCGACCGCGCAGGGCCAGTCGGGCGCGACGGTGAAGCGGGGCGAGGCGCCGACCATCGTCAGTGAGCGCGCCGCCTTGGGATGATCGAGCGCCAGCTGGCAGGCGATCAGGCCGCCGAGTGACCAGCCCAGCCAGTGCGCCGACGGGAAACGCTGCGCGAGTTCGGCGGCGATCTGCGCCAGTGCGAACGGACCATTGGCGGGGCTGCGACCGTGGCCGGGCAGATCGACCCGGTGCAGGCGGTAGTGCGCGCCCAGACTGGCGCTGATCGGCTCGAACACGCCGCCGTGCATCGCCCAGCCGTGCAGCAGCACCAGATCAGGACCGTTGCCGGAAGATTCGATATGCAAGGAACTCATGCCGACGACTGCCCCTCGACTACCTCCGCATCGCGAACCCGCACGAGCGCCTCGACCAGCGCGTCGATCTGGGCCAGTTCATGGCAGGCCGACAGACAGATGCGCAGGCGCGACTGGCCCACCGGGACCGTTGGCGGTCGAATCGCCTTGACCAGCAGGCCTGCTTCCAGCAACGCCGCCTCCCACGCCAGCGCGCGCGCCTCGCTGCCGAGCAGCAATGGCTGGATCGCGGTCGTCGACGGCAACAGCGCCAGACCGGCCGCTTCCGCCAGGCCACGAAAATGATCGATACGCTGCTGCAACAGCTCGCGCAGAGTCGAATCCGAGCGCAGCCGCTGCAGCGCACTGCGGCACAGCGTGGCCCAGGCCGGCGGCAGCGCGGTGCTGTACAGCCACGGCCGGGCGGTGTGCTGCAGGTGTTCGATCAGCGCGCTCGACCCGGCGATAAACGCACCCCAGGCGCCGAAGGCCTTGCCGAAGGTCCCCATCAGGATCGGCAGCTCGGCCTGCCCCAGTCCCGCTGCGGCCGCGCTGCCACGACCAAGGGGACCGAGCACGCCCAGTCCGTGTGCTTCGTCGACCATCAGCCAGGCCTCGGAGTGTTTCGCCAGCGCCGCCAGTTCGGCCAGCGGCGCGACATCGCCATCCATGCTGAAGACGCCATCGCTGACCAGCAAGGTCAGACCATTCCCGGACACTGGTTCGGCCAATAGCCGCCCCGCATCAACCGCATCGGCATGCGCATAACGCTGCAGCCGCGCCCCGGCCAGTCGCGCGCCGTCCAACAGGCAGGCGTGGTTGAGTCGATCCTGCACACAGCGGTCATGTCGACCCAGCAGTCCCGCCAGCGTGCCGAGTGCGGCCGACCAGCCGCTGCTGCACAGCAACACCGCGTCGCGCTGCAGCCAGTCGGCCAGCTCGGCCTGCAGCCAGTCGTGTTCGGGATGATGACCGCTGACCGG
>DAIMJK010000048.1:0-14555 GCA_036722245.1 Lysobacterales bacterium | reverse complement strand
ACACCGATCAGCTGCACCCGCACACCCATCTCCTGCGCCGCCAGCAGGCCGCCGCGCAGGTCGTCGTCGCCGGTCAGCACCAGCGCGTCGGTGATGTTGCGGTGGTGCGCATCCAGGACCAGGTCGCGCACCAGTAACGCATCGACGCCGCGCTGGTTGCCCTGGGCGTCGATCATTCCGAGGCGCAGCTTCAGATCATCGCGGTAGGCAATCGCCAACTGCGCCGGGGTCGGCGCGCCGCGAGCCCCGTCGTACCAGTACACGCGCAGCAGATGACCGCCCGGCACGCGCGCCCGGGCCATCACATCGAGCGCGATCAGAAACGCGCCATAGTCCAGATGGACGGCGTGGCGCGGTTGCCGCATGCCGCTGAGCAAACGGGCGCCTTCGGCGTACAGATAGCCGACGTCGACATAGCAGGCGTAGCGCCTCACGCGCCGGCCTTTGCCTTCACGGTGGCCTTGGCCGGTGCCTTGCGCTTGGCCGGCGCCTTGGCCTTGCTGGTCGCGCTCTTGCGCGGCTTTGCACCGGCCTTGCCTGCGCTGGCCTTCTTCGGCCCGGCAGCGGTCTTCTTCGCTGCAGTCTTCTTCGGCTTCGCCACAGCCTTGCTGTCACTCTTGCCGCGACCGCCGCGCTTGGGCTTGCGGGGTGCATCGGCGATCAGCTGACGGCACTGCACCGCGGTCAGCTCGGTCGGCTCGATGTCCTTGGGAATCCGCGCATTGACTTCGCCATCGGTGATGTAGGGACCAAAGCGCCCCTGCAATACCTTGATCTTGCCGTCGTCGAAGACCGCGATCTCACGCTTGGCCTCGGCTTCACGACGGGCATCGATCAGCGCGATCGCGCTTGCCAGGTCGATCGTGTAAGGGTCGTCTTCCTTGCCCAGCGAGGCATAGGTCTTGCCCGCCTTGGCGAAGGGTCCGAAACGCCCGATCGCTACCGAAATTTCCTCGCCGGCGGCATTCACCCCCAGATTGCGCGGCAGCTTGAACAGCTGCAGCGCTTCCTCCAGGGTCAGGCTGTCCATCTTCTGGCCCGGCCGCAGGGACGCAAAGCGCGGCTTGTCTTCATCTTCGCGGGTACCGATCTGGGCGAAGGGCCCATAGCGCCCGAGGCGCACCGACACCGGCTTGCCGCTGGCCGGATCGGTACCGATCACGCGCGCCGCGGTGGCTTCCTGGCGGCTGACCGACTGTGCCTTGTCGGCCAGCAGTTCCTTGAACGGGTGCCAGAAGCGTTCCAGCACCGGCACCCAGTCCTCTTCGCCGCGGGCGACCTCGTCCAGTTCGTCTTCAAGGCGGGCGGTGAACTCGTAATCGACATAGCGGGTGAAATGCTGCGACAGGAACTTCGACACCACCCGACCCACTTCGGTCGGATGGAAGCGGCGCGCGTCCAGGCTCACATACTCGCGATTGAGCAAGACCTGGATGATGCTGGCGTAGGTCGAAGGACGGCCGATACCGTATTCCTCCAGCGTCTTGACCAGGGTCGCCTCGCTGTAGCGTGGCGGCGGCTCGGTGAAGTGCTGCTCGGCCTTGAGTTCGTTCAGAGCGATCACGTCGCCGGTTTCCAACGGCGGCAGCTTGTTGCCCTGGTCGTCGTCGTCCTTGCTGTCCTTGCCTTCCTCGTAGACCGCCAGCAAGCCAGGGTCGACCACGGTGGTGCCGCTGGCTCGAAACAGATCGTCGATGCCCGCGGACAAATCGACGCTGACCGTGTTGAGCAGCGCCGCCTTCATCTGACAGGCCAGCGTGCGCTTCCAGATCAGTTCGTACAGTCGGTACTGGTCCTGGCTGAGGAAGCGCTTGAGCTTGTCCGGCGTGCGCTCGGCCTGGGCCGGCCGGATCGCCTCGTGCGCTTCCTGCGCGTTCTTGCTCTTGGTGCTGTAGCGATTGGGCTTTTCGGGCAGGAAGGCGGCGCCGAAGATCTGCGTGATGGTGGCGCGCAGATCGGTGATCGCATCGTTCGACAGGTTGACCGAGTCGGTACGCATGTAGGTGATCAGACCACTACGGTCGCCGTCGATGTCGACGCCTTCATACAGCTGCTGGGCGATGCGCATGGTCCGCTGGGCGCCGAAACCGAGCTTGCGCGAGGCCTCCTGCTGCAGCGTCGATGTGATGAAGGGCGCGGCCGGCCGACGCTGGCGGTCGGCCCGGCGGACGTCCAGCACTTTCAGCTTGCCTGCCCCGTCGCCTTCGACCGGCAGGCCGGCGGCACGGGCGATGCGCTCGCGCGCCGAGCCGGCCTTGCTCGCATCGTTCAGGTCGAACTGGTCCAGCTTGGCGCCGTCCAGTTGCACCAGTTTGCCGGGAAAGGCATGGCCGGCCTTGTCCAGCGCCGCCTCGATGGTCCAGTACTCACGGGCGACGAACCGCTCGATCTCCTCTTCCCGCTCGACGATCATCCGCAGCGCCGGCGATTGCACCCGGCCCGCCGACAGCCCCGGCTGGACCTTGCGCCACAGCAGCGGCGACAGGTTGAAGCCGACCAGATAGTCCAGCGCGCGGCGCGCTTGCTGCGCGTCGACCAGCGCATCGGCGAGTTCACGCGGATTGGCCACTGCATCGCGGATCGCCTTGGGCGTGATCTCGGAGAACACGACCCGATGCAGGGTCTTGTCCTTGAGCAGATTGCGCTCCTTCAGGATCTGCACCATATGCCAGCTGATCGCCTCGCCTTCGCGATCCAGATCGGTCGCCAGCCACAGCGCATCGGCCCGCTTGACCGCCTTGGCAATGGCCTCGACATGGCGCGCATTGCGCTCGATCACCTGATAGTGCATGTCGAAACCATGCTCGGTATCGACCATGCCGTCCTTGGCCGGCAGATCACGGATATGTCCATAGGTCGCGAGCACGGTGAAATCCTTGCCCAGCACCTTGGATATGGTCGCCACCTTGGCCGGTGACTCGACGATGAGTACGTTTTTGCTCATGAGCCTCTATGGCAGCGCCCGGTCAAAGACCCACGCCAGATCATCAGGGCGCCGGAGCATACACCCCGGGGGCGTCAAGTCCAGTGGGGCAGCGAGCGCCAAGATACCTGAAGGCCTCGCGCAATTAGTGGAATCGAGGGCCCAGGGCTCAGGGCTCAGGGCCCAGAAGGTCAAGAGCGAACTCGCGTCATGAGTGATCTCCAAGGGCTCGATCGGGCCGGCTCTGGCCCCTCTGGGCCCTGGGGCCCTATGCCCTGGGCCCTCGCTCCTAGTGCCACATCTCCTCCGGCTCCGGGAACATCAGGTTCTCCATCCAGGCCACGGCTTCTTCCTGGCCGGGCTGGTTGAACAGGACCATCAGCAGGATCCACTTCAGATCTTCCAGGTCGACCAGTTCGTCTTCCAGTGCCATCACGCGATCCAGCACCAGTTCACGCTGGGTCGCGGTGAGGATGCCCTGCTGGTCCAGGAACATCAGAAATCCCTGGGCGTCGGTGTCCAGACGCTCGGTCTCCAATGCCGCAAAAACCCGGATCGGGCGCTCGCTGGCGGCGTCGATCTCGTTTTCCGGCCGCTGTTCAGCCAGAGCGTCGAGCCAGTGGAAGGCCTTGTTGATCTCGCGCGGGGAAAAGCCGGCGTCGAGCAGAGTGCGATGGAGGCAATCCCGATCGACTTCGGTCTCGGGATCGTCATAGAAATAGTTTTCAAACAGGTACAGCAAAACGTCGAGGACGCTCTCTTCTTTCATCACCCTCTCTCGTGTTTGCGACTGTAGCGACCGCCAGGGGTTGCAATGACCTCCCCGTCCAACTCCAGTCGCAAGAGCATGGAGGAAAGGACCGCGACGGTCAACGACGTTCGTGTGACCAGTTCGTCGACACTGACCGGATCAAAACCGAGCGCGTCCAGCAGACGGCCGTACTCGTCATCGCGTCGGGCAGCAGCACGCTGACCGTTCTCGCGCTCGCCGACGACCTTGCGGCCACTTGCCGGCGCGCCGTCGGTGTCTGCGTCGGGAGAGGTGGGGGCGTCTGCTGCGCTGCACAAGTGGCCGCGCAGCTGATCGGCCCAGGCGCGCGCCAGCGGCGCCAGTTCGTCGTAGATCTCCTGCGCGCTTTCGACCAGCTTGGCGCCGTCGCGGATCAGCCGATGACAGCCCTTGGCGAGCGGATTGTGGATCGAGCCGGGGATTGCGAACACCTCGCGACCCTGCTCGGACGCCAGCCGGGCAGTGATCAACGAACCGCTGTTCAGACCGGCTTCGATCACCAGCGTGCCCAGGCTGAGGCCGGCGATCAGCCGGTTGCGGCGTGGAAACAGGCCGGGTTTGGGGGCGGTGCCAGGCGGGTACTCGCTGATCAGCGCACCTTGCTGGACGATCGCCTCGGCCAAAGTCCGGTGCTCGCGCGGGTAGATTCGGTCCAGTCCGTGGCCAAGCACCGCCAGCGTCCGACCGCCGGCATCGATACAGGACTTGTGTGCAGCGCCGTCCACACCCTGGGCCAGGCCGCTGCTGATGGCGAAGCCGGCGCGGGTCAGGGTGGCGGCGAAATCGCGCGCCAGCGCCAGCCCGCCGGCGCTGGCATTGCGGCTGCCTACCACGGCCAGCTGCGGCAGCCACAGCGCGCTGGCATCGCCAATGATCCACAGCGCCGCTGGCGGATCGCTGATCCGGCGCAGCAGCGGCGGATAGTCTTCATCCTCCCAGCACACCAGCGCCCGCCGCGGCCGTGCCAGCCAGGCCAGATCGGCTGGGTGTGGCTCGGCCGGCAGCCGCGGCGGTCGGGCCGCTGCGATCCAGCCCAGTGCGCCGCCATGGGTTTCGATTCCCTCGATCAGGGCCTGCGCACCGAGCCGCGGGGTTCGCAGCAGCCGCAGCCAGGCGTGCAGCTGCGCACTCATCGACGGCTGAGTACCGGGCCGCGCGGTCCCAGCCGCTCGGCCAGCTGCGGGCGCAGCTTGGGCGGCAGCAGGTCGTACGGCAGCTGCCGCAAGCCATCGGGCGACTGTGGCTCGGCGCCGGCGGCGAGCAGCGCGTCAATGCAATCGAGCAGGGAATGCCGACAGGCCCAGTGCAGCGCGGTACGGCCTCGATCATCGCGCCGATTCGGGTCGGCGCCGCGCGGCAGCAGCAGGCGCAGCAGGGCGAGCAGGGCGGCTTCTGGCGCGGGTGGGCGGTTCTGCTCGGCGCCGAGGATCCGGTGCAGCAGTCCAGGCTGACCAGGTGGCACGGTTTCCACCTTGGCGCGCCGATCGAGCAGCAGCTTGACGCAGGCCAGCACCGAGTCGATCGAGCCCTGATTGAGGGTGCTCAGCACAGCCGCCTCCAGCGCGTTCAGGCCAGTGCTGGCCTGGGCGTCGATGCGTGCGCCGCGGGCCAGCAGCAGCTCGATCACATCGACCCGCAACACGCTGGCGGCGACCATCAGTGGGGTCAATCCCTGTCGCATCGGCTGGTCGACTTCCACGCCGGCGTCCAGCAGCAGCGTGATCACCGCCTTGTGGCCAGACACGCAGGCCGCTGACAGCGCGGTGGCGCCGCTGTGGGTAGCTGCTTCGGTGTCGGCGCCCAAGCCGATCAGATCGGTCACCAGATCGAGCTGACCGGCACCGGCGGCATGGATCAGCGCGGTGGCGCCGCGCTCGTCGCGACCATCCAGTGGCAGACCGAGTTGCAGCAGCCGACGCAGCGTAGCGCGATCGCCGGCGCGGGCGGCGCGGGCCAGATCGGCGTCCTTCAGTGCCCGTCCCGGATGGGCCAGCGTAGGCCAGTCGAGCAGCTCGGCCAGCGCGTCTTCGCCTCGACTGCGGGCCAGTCCGGCCGGCGTGCCGCCATCGCTGGCGATCGCGGCCGGATCGGCACCGGCGCGAATCATCGCCCGGGCGAAGCGCAAACTGTCGGCACCGCCGCGCAGCGCCAGCAGATGCAGCGGCGACTGGCCGGCCGCATCGCGCAGGTTAAGCGGGGTGCCGGCACGCAGCAGGGTCTCGATGAAGGCGTCGTTGCGCCAGCGCAAGGCCAGGTGCAGCGGGGTGCGCCGGTCCGCGTCGCGCAGGCCGACCGCGGCGCCGGCGGCGAGCGCTTTCTGCAACTCGGCGAGCAGCCAATCGTCGTGCTCGGCGGTCAGCCGGGCGCGGGCAAGGATCAGCGCCGCGCGGCTCTTGGGCTGGCGCAGGACATGCTCCAGGCAGGCTTCGATCAGCGTCAGCGGAGGCGCTGAACGGGCCAGCAGCTGATCGAGTACCGCCGGATCGCCGTCGGCAGGATCGGCGCCGGCTTCCAGCAGGGCCGGCAGCATCGATTCGACATCCTCGGCGCGCAGCGCCAGCAGCGCCTGGCCCAGACCGGCCGGCGGGACACTGCAATTGCGCAGCACTTCACGCGCCAGCTGCGGCCGACCGCTGGTCAGTGCCTGCAGCAATACCGCGGCCGGATCGGCCTCGGCGTCAACTTCGGTTGCTGCATTCGCCGGTTCGTCCTCATCGGTGCAGAAGCTGCTCGGCAGCGGGACACTGGGATCGATCACCCGAACCAGGGTCCAGCGACCCGCTTCCTGCGCCAGATCAAGCGCGCGCTTGCCGCTGCCGTTGTGCCGCTCCGGCGGTACACCTTGTGCCAGCAGCAGCCGCACCACTTCGGGATTGGGGGTCTCGGCGCGTACGGCCAGATGCAGCGCGGTGTCGCCGGCGTTGTCGGCCACTTCCGGCGGCGGACCCCAGAAGGTCAACCGCTGCAGCACCCGAGCGTGGCCGCCCTCGGCCGCCCAGTGCAGCGCGGTGCGGCCACGGTGGCAGCGATGCTTGACCGAGCTGCCCGCCTCCAGCAGTGCCTCGACCATAGCCGCATGGCCGTTCAGCGCCGCCAGTTGCAGCGCATCGCGGCCGTCGACGTCGGTCACTTCCAGCCGCAGCTTGTACTTGAGCAGCAGTGGCAGCGCGTCGCTGCGGTCATCGGCCGATTGCGCCATCGCAAGGACTGCCGCGATGCCGTCGGTCGGTTCCAGCTTCGCGCCCTTGGCCAGCAGCAGTTCGACCAGCGGCAGGTTGTGTTGCTCGACCGCGCAGACCAGCGCGCTGCGCCGCTCGTGGTCGAGCGCGTCGACTTGCGCGCCGGCATCGAGCAGGGCCTGCGCCACGCCGGGATCCCGACACAGTGCGGCGTGGTGCAGCGGAGTGCGGCCGGCCTCGTCGCAGACGGTCGGATCGGCGCCGTTGGCGAGCAGCGCGTTGACCACCTCGATGCGGCCACTGAAGCTGGCCTGGGTCGCCGCCAGCAGCGGTGCGAGGGCAACACCGCTGCCGCTGACTGGGGCGCCGGCGGCCAGCAGTGCCTTGACCGCGCCGACCTGACCACTGGCCGCGGCGCGACTGAGGGCGTCGCGCTGATCGACATCGAGCCGGTCCGGTCGCACCTGTGCATCGGCACCATCGGCCAGAGCCGCCTCGACGCCCGTCTGGTCGCCGCGTGCGGCCGCCAGCAGCAGCCGCTGGTTCGGGTCTGCGGGTGCTTCGGTGGCAGGCGCGTCGGCCTGTCCATCATCGTCTGCCCGGTTGTCGATGGCGTCCAGCTCGGAATCCGCTGCCGCATCGATGGCGTCGATAGCGGCAGTGCTCAGCTCGGCCGCATCGCCGTCGTCCAGAAAGGACCAGTTGCGCGGACGACCCTGATCACGTTGGACGCAGCGCCGCACGATTGCCAGTCCCAGCCAGGCCAGCAGTGGCAGGCTCAGCGCCACCGCCAGCAGCGGCCAGCCCTGCAGGTTGGAACGCTGGTCGGCCAGCCAGCCCGCGCCGGCCAGCGGCAGGCTCAGCAGCAGGGCCAGCCACAGGCCGCCCTGCCAGAAGTGGTCGCGCGCCCGCAGCAGCAACCGGCGTTCGAGCTGCAGCGAGCGCCAGCGACCGTGCTCACTCTCCAGTGGATCGCTCCAGAGCAGCGCCGGCGCCGGCCACCAGCTCCACCAGGCGAAAAGCTGCAGCAACAACGCGCTGGCAAACAGCACCACTGGCCCCGGCCCGCCATCGCGCATCAGCAGCCGCGCCGTGGGAGCCAACAGGAACTCGGCCAACAGAGCAGCCGGCAGCAACACCGCAATCGCCATCGCGACGCGGATCAGCGCCTCGACCAGTTGCTGCGGCACCGACAACGCCGAGCGCGGTGCATGGACCGCGGCCAGCCCCAGTGCCGCTGCAACAGCCAGCACACCAGCCCGCCCCGCCCACGCGCCCGGCGCAACGGCAAGCAGCCACAGCGCGCCGCCATAGAGGCCGGCACACAGCATTAGACCCGGAAGCCAGGGGCGGGACACAGTCATCTGTGGAGTATTAGTCAGGAGGTATGGCCAGTGCCAGTTTTGTCGTGCATTCGGGTGAGGGTCAAACTGATGTTTCGGGGAACCACGATGTGAAGTCGGTCGGGGTCGGGATCGCGGGCCGAAGAAGAGTACTTTCACACGGAGGCGCGGAGCCTTCGATGTACGAAGGAAGTAGCGCGGTTCCGGCGCGCGCCGCCAAACCCCAATATTCGCCGCAATACCCCACCGCGCCGGCGGCCGCGACCGCATGCGACACAGCCACACGTATCAAGAGCGCCGGCCGCCTCGCGCATTTCCCCTTCGGCGCGAGAATCAAACCGGGCGGGCGCAAGGAACCGGCCAAAGCTTCGACTCACGATGACGAAGGTTCATGATTCCGTGTCCATCTTCGGGCCGAAGAACGGGGCTCGCAATGACGAATCAATGAGTGCGTCAAAAGCGGACAGGTGCCGCCCCTTCAGGGCTCAGGACTTCTACCATAGCTACCTGGGGTCATGACCGGCGCGTCGGTGCCCCATTCCGCCCGATCAGAGCAGTGGCTCTCTCTTGCGCACTCCGTCTCACCCAGCCGCGGTCACGTAGTGCTGCGGCATGAAACCAGGTGCGGTTGCGCCATGGACTTCATCTTCGGCGCAGCTGGCCGGCAGGATGCCGGCCCTCCCAGGGAAACTGCGTGCCATGAAGCGTCGCTCAGCGAACCAGATGCCATCCGGTCTGCCGGCCGGCCAGGTAGATCACCCGTTCGCCGTCGAACACCGCACTCTGTTCCAGCTTGACCTGCACCCACTGACCGTCCCACTCGGCGACCTGGCCGGTGACGCTGCCTTCGATGGCATAGGCCGTATTGGCGTGCAGCGGCCAGTCGCCCTGGATCGGGGTGGGGCCCTGGTTGTCCCACATGCCGATGGTCGGACCCGGCGCATGGCCATAGAAGCCTATCGGGTGGGTATAGGTGCTGCTGAGCAGACCCTCGCGCTCGGCGGCCTGGCGGGTGGCGGCAAGAATTGCGTTGCCGCTGCGACCGCGCTGGAACTGCGCGGTCAGCAGATCCTGCCAGCGGTTGCCTGCGGCGAGCAGCGCTTGCAGACCGGCCGGTGCGGCATCTTCACCCAGACGCAGCACGTAACCCATCTCCTGGGTGTCGGTGCAGAGCTTCAGATAGCAGATGCCGACATCGGTATGCAGCACGTCGCCACGCTGGATCACCCCGCTGATGCCGCAAAAGGGCGTCTGATCGGTGCATTCGGCACCCGGGCGCTGCAAATTGACGTAGGGCATGAACCAGATCGGCAGGCCAAGCGCCTCGAAGCGCTGGCGCAGATACCAGGCCACATCGTCGGTGTGAGTGACACCGGGGGTGATGACTCGGGACGAGAAGCCCTCTGCGATCACCCCGCGAGCGATTGAGACGATGTGTGGATAGACCTCCAGTTCGGCCGGGCTGCGGGTCTCCAGCCAGCGCACCACCAGCGCTTCGGCCGACACCACGCGCTCGTGCAGGGCCGCCGGCAGCGCCGCCATCAATTGCTCGCGCAGGCCATGGCTGAGCCCATCGGCCACCGCCCAGCCGGTCGAAACGTTGATGCCGATCCGGGCCGGATCGCGTTCGGCGACCAGTTCCCCCAGCGCCTTCCATTGCGCCTCCAGATTGCCACCGGACCAGCCGGTCTCGTAGGGCCCGCCGAGCGGATAGCGATTGACCGATAGGCGATCGACCGTGCCATCTGCCTTGCGATGGAACACCAGCATGGTGGTGCGGCGAGCGGCGAAGCTCGGCTGCGGCACCAGGCTGAAATAGACCGGGTCTTCGTTGTACTCGCGCGCAATCACCAGCCACAGATCGATCCCCGCTTCCTCCATAAGGCCCGGCAGCAGATTGTCGAGGCGGTCCTGCAGCATCCGGTTCTCCGGTTCGATCCGCTCGCGTGGCGGCAGCACCGCGTAGCCATCGGCGCCAGTCAGCACGCGGCCCTGTTCGAAGGCCGTGGTCGCGGCAAGGCCCGGTGCACTGAGCAGAGCAAGCAGCAGCAAGGGCAACAGTCGGGACATGGCGGATCCTCGTGGTCGGTGACCGCGAACGATAACGCAGCGCGGCGTGCGCCGGTCAGCTCGCCGATGAATCGCTACGGGCGCTGGCCGCGCTGAGCCGTCAAGGCGCAAGAAGATGCGTTGGAGCAGGCTGTCGTCGTTCTCGATCGTGCCCGTGCCCATCATTGCGCCTGGGCTCAGCAGCGCGTTGGAAGGGGTGCCGAGATTGACCAAGAATTGCTCGTCGGCCTAGACGATGAGGTAGAACCGAATTCAAGCTTCTGGTTCATCACCACTGCAAAGTACATAGTGATAGTGAGTGAGTTTTCCGATCAGTAAACCGATTGCAGTGCGGTGTCAGCAGTTCCCACGCGGGCTTCGGGCTGGCCGTCAGGTACACCAGGAAGGTGCGCCACAGATCGACGTGGGCGGTCACGTTTGCCAGGGATTGAGGACGTGCAAACCGGCAGCCTCGAACGGCGCAGTATCGCGAGTTGCAATTGCGTAGCCGCGCGACGCCGCAATGGCTGCAATGTATCCATCAGGCAACGGGAATCCGCGGCCGCGCTTCTTCGCCGCCACTGCCAGATCTGCGTGCTGTCGCGCAGCAGCAAAATCGAACGGCAGCACGCGGTCTGTGTACAGCTTCGTCAGTTGTTCGAGCAAGCCAGTCAGGCGATCCTTTCGTTTGCCTGCAGGCATTACGTTGACGCCGAACAGCAGTTCCGCCAGCGTAATGCTGGTCAGGTAGAGGGTCTCGATCGTTTGTGCATCAAGCCACGCCTTCACCGTCGCATCCGGGTCCGACTTCATCGCCTCGGAAACGACGTTGGTATCGAGGACGATCATTCGAAACTGATCGGTTCGTGCGGCGTAAGGTCCCTGGCCATATTGCGCTCCAGCTCATCCACGTCTTCATTGGTGACCCCAGCTCGGCGGCTCAACTCCTGAAGCAAGGTGCCCAGCTTCACCCGTTCCGGTGGATTGACCACGCTTTCCAGGATCGCCCGCACTTCGGCTTCGGTACTGCGCCCGTGCCGTGTGGCCCGAAGGCGCAATGCCCGATGAACCTCGTCCGGAAGGTTGCGTACGGTCAGGACTGCCATGCTGTCACCTCCTTCGCCACTGACAGCAAATGTAGTCAACTGCTGTCAAGTAGGCAAGGGCGCCTCCCGGCGAAAATACCGCGCGAGTTGGCGCCCCTCGGAACCGACTCGATGCAGAAGCTGGAGAAGATGTCGCCGAGCAGACGTAGCGGATCGTTCAGCGTGCTTTGTCAGGGGCAATCCCTTCAAGTGTCGCGACAAGATCTCGGTAGTCTGCTGCGCGCTTTGTTTGCGTCCGTCTGCGCATGTTCTGAAGCTTGCGCTGTATACCCGGCATGTCAAGTGCGTGCGGCAGTTCAAGCAGATCGAATGCCGGGGTCTCCCGTTCCATCGCGAGCAGGAAGTCGCGCGTGGGTCGTCCATCAGGTCCGCGATCCTGGCCAGGAGTCGGGCGCGAGCATCGAGTAGCCACTCAACGGTCACTGGCTCGCGGGTCATGCCGCTGAACTGGCTTTCGAACACGGCTGCGAAGTCGCGGGGCTCGCTCGGTGCGAGCATATCTGCCGGCTTTGGACTGGCGATTAGGTAGATGAGAAAGGTACGCCACAGGGTAGGGTCGATGCCGTTGTGGTCGAGAAGCACGCCGATGTCGAACCAGTCGCGCGGGTGCTGACGCGATAGCGCCGCTGCCATTTTGCCCGCGTAGAGATCGGCAAAGCTTAGCACTTGAATCTGGGCAGAGCCGAACTGGCGTTCGACGGACGGACGTAAGTTCATCCGGCGAACGGGATGCACGGTGCCGCGCATTACGGGCGTCGTCTCGATCTGGACCTGTGTGCGTCCGCGACTGGCGATCAACCGACTGATCGTTCTTGCGCCTTCGCCAGCGGTGGTGCGGACTTGCAAGCGCAATGGCGGGGCGGAAAGGCGCCGAGCGATCCGCGTCAGCGCCTCGGTGATCTCAATCGTATCGGTGTCGAAGTCCTGCATCGGCAGCCAGGTTAGGTCGATATCCACCGAGCCGGATTCCCGGTTGCCAGAGGATCGGGGCGAACCGCGACGCGCACGCGTACGCTGTCCCCCGGGCCGCTAGGCGTCGGCAAGACCGATGTGATCGTAGTGTTGCTCCCGGGTCCGCCGGAGATGACGGCGGGCCACATCAGCGATAGTGCCCTCTCCGCCGATGACCAGGCGAGCCCCGGCAGCAGCACGCAAAAGGCCAACAACAGCGGGTACAAGTACGATCCGGCGCTAGCCAGCGTGCTCCTCATGGGACGGGTCATCACAGTCACCGGTGAACTCGAATCGTGGCAGGTCGCGGCAGCTGTCTTTAGTGCAGTGCGGTCCGAGGCCATCGTCTGTTCCCCTGGGTGGATGATCGCGTGCTTTCCAGTTCTCGCCGGCTGCAGCACCCCTTCAGGTTTCTCTCACGTGGGCACTTCTTGGCCTGCGTGGATCTTTAGTGCCGCCAGGGCGCCAAATGTCCCACCCCACCGGCAGGCATCGCCGGGTTTCCATTCCTTCCAGCACGCCTGCGCCTGGATCGTACGGTGCCGTTCCGAGATGAAGGCCTCGAAGTCTTCTCCCGTGAACGGGGCGCGCATGGGGATGTCAAATGCCTTGTCGGACACAAAGTGCGAGGCAAGGATGTCCCGCACCTGCTGTTCGCCGTTGTTGGCGATCAGCTCGGGCAGGTACTCGTTCGGGAGCCGATCGCTGATGACCGGCTCCTCAGTGGCATCTTCGATCCAGCTGCGCCCGTCTTGGAAGTCGCGCGCGGCCGTGGACTCGACGGAACCGGAGTAGCGGCTCGTGAACACACTTGCCCAATACCAGTCGCGCACCTTGCGTTGTGCGTCCAATCGACGGATGGCCGGCAGATATGCGACCCGGGCGGCTCTGGAGCAGGCGATCGAGTTGCTCGATGCCGAGGCAGAGATCAGAAGCGTTGCGCCCACCGCCAAACTCTTTCTTTCAGACCTCACGCCCATCAGCGAAGATTCTTCCCCCGGAGGGGCAGAATCCGCCTCACCTCTACGGCTGCAGATCTACCAGGCCAGCCCGAGAGCCGAGATCCTGCGGCTCATTGACTGATGAGTGATTGACTGGCGCGCCACGCGACAAAGCGGCTGTCGGACTCTTCCACCTGGCTGGCACTCATCTGGTCTTCGATCGCACGAATCAACGCGGGCAGTTCCTCGCTGCCCAGGGCCAGCGATTGCAGGTAGAGCAGTCTCGCGTGTACCCGGTCAACCGCGACGCCTTCGCCGCGCATATACATGATGGCCAGCGCGCGATAGGCGTGAGCTTCGCCGAGTTCGGCCGCTCTTGCGTAGAGCTTGAGCGCTTCGGCGTAATCACGCGCCACCCCATCACCGGTGGCATACATCACGGCAAGCGAGCTCAGGCCCATCGGGTGATCATTGGCCGCTGAAGACCTGAAGTGCTCGACGGCGCTGGCCGGATCGGCCTCGTAGCCGTCTCCGGTCACATAGGCCATGCCGATGCGCCAATGGGAATATCCGTCCCCATTGGCCGCGGCCCGCTCGTACCATTCGAGCGCCGCAGCCTGATCGGGCTCGCCCGTCCATCCGAGTTCGTGGTTCTTGCCCATGTCCCGCTGAGCATCACGGACCTCGTGGTTGGCGGCGATTTCGATCAGCGACATCCCACCGATGCGGTCTGGCTCCCGCCCACATTCGCCCTTGAAGATGATCAGACCCATGTAATAGGAGACCAACTCCAGCAGTACTTCACGCTGGCCCAGATCGAGAAACAACTCGCAAGCCCGCTCAAGGTCGCGTGCGATCATGGCGTTGCCGATGTAAAGGGACGCCGCCAGATTCACCGTAAAGCCGTCGTCACCAGCCGCAGCCGCTTGTTCCAGATCGGCCAGCGCGCGGTCGAGGTCCGGCGGTCGCCCGTAACCGTTGGCGTGAATCAGGTAGAGCAGGTTCATGGCCGCCGGACTGCCGAGGCTCGCGGCGTAATCGGCACGCTCGATCACGTTGTCCATTTCGGCGCGGTCGATCTGATCGGGCTGCTTGCCTTCTATGGCTCGAAAAAACTGCGCTCTTGCCAGAGTCTCGTGAACCCGCGGATCGACCGCCTCGGCAAAGGGCGTCAGCGTGGCCACCGCGTCGTCGAACCGCATCGACTCGAGCAAACTCTCTGCCTCTGCGATCGCCGGCTCCATCTCCGCCGCGACATCTGTTGCCGACGCCA